>VGQX01000020.1 GCA_016882305.1 Cyanobacteria bacterium K_Offshore_surface_m2_239 | reverse complement strand
CTTGGTGTTGGAATTGAAGACCGCCCTGCGGGACCCCAGCACGTTCCTTGATGCTCGTGACCTAATGGGGCGCCTGCGAACCCGCCGGGATTTGCTGGCGACGGTCGCGGAGGAGATTGATGAGGTGGTGGCGCGGGAGCCAATGCCGCAGCGGGTGGGCTCGTGGCGTAGGCAGAGACCAAATTCCGTCACAAATTTCGCCAATCCCAAGCATAATTGGCGCGCAACAGCAGCCCCTGTTTTCTCTGGACAAGTTAATAGTACGACAAATCTTCTGACCATGGCTGACGCCCACAAATCAGATGACTTGAACCTAGACAAAGAAATGATTCCACTTTTTTCGCGACAAAAAATCTGGTTGCACCGGATTTTATGGATGCCCTATGTCAACCTGATCTGTGGCCTTGTGAGTGCCCGCTTGATGCGTAGCACAAAGCTACTTGGTTTATGGATCCTGCTCATTTTGGTAACTGCAATATCTGCCATTTCTCAAGAATCGTCTCTTGCAGTAATACTTTTCGGTGCGCTCTTGGGATCGGCTGGTGCTATTTATGCGGAAAGAAGAATTAGGCAGGCCCGCAAATGTGTTGATTCATTTCGCTAAAGAGGTTGTCAGCTCGTCTCTTTGTTTAACCCCCCCCACCAGCTCCCCCTCAATCTCCGCGATCCGCAGCCGCGTGGAGAGCACCGCATCGGGGTTGAGGCTGATCGAGTCGATACCCAGCTCCACCAGGAAGCGGGCGAAGTCCGGGTAATCGCTCGGGGCCTGGCCGCAGATGCCGATCTTGCGGCCGCAGCGGTGGGCGGTTTCGATCGCCAGGCGAATCATCGTTTTCACCGCAGGATGGCGTTCGTCGAACAGCTCCGCCACCAGGCTGGAATCGCGATCGAGGCCCAGGGTGAGCTGGGTGAGATCGTTGGAGCCGATGGAAAAACCATCAAACCGCTCCGCAAACGCTTCAGCGGCCACCACATTGCTCGGCATCTCGCACATCACATACACCTGCAACCCTTTCTCCCCCCGCACCAACCCCTGGCCGGCCATCTCCGCCAACACCCGATCCGCCTCCTCCGGCGTGCGGCAAAAGGGAACCATCGGAATCACATTCACCAGCCCCATCTCCTCCCGCACCCGCCGCAGGGCCCGGCACTCCAAGGCAAACGCCTCACGAAAGGCCGGAGAGGCATAGCGGGACGCCCCGCGCCAGCCGATCATCGGATTCTCCTCCTTCGGCTCAAAGGCCGCGCCCCCCAACAAGCGCGCGTATTCATTGCTCTTGAAATCCGAAAACCTCAAAATCACCGGCTTGGGATGGAAGGCAGCCGCGATGCGCGCCATCCCTTGACTGAGCAGATCCACGTAATACTCGGTCGGGGAGTCATGGCCGCTCGTCAGACGGGCGATCTCCTCCCGTTCCCGTGAACTGGCCACCCGTTCGGGGGTCAGCAGGGCCAGGGGATGCACCTTGATCTGATTGGCGATGATGAACTCCAACCGCGCCAGGCCCACCCCGTCGCAGGGGATGGCGGCCAGTTGAAAGGCCTCCTCCGGATTGCCCACATTCATCAACACCCGGGTGCGGGTGCGGGGCAGATCCTCCAGGTGTTGCTCCCGCACCTCAAACGCCAACAGGCCGGGATACACATGCCCTTCATCGCCCTCACAGCAACTCACGGTGATCGGCTGCCCGTCCTGGAGGCGCCGGGTCGCTTCCCCGGTGCCGACGATCGCCGTGATCCCCATCTCCCGAGCGATGATCGCGGCATGGCAGGTGCGCCCTCCCTGGTCGGTCACCACTCCCTTGGCCTTCTTCAGGATCGGTTCCCAGTCCGGGTCGGTGCGGCGGGTGATCAGCAGCTCACCCGGTTGAAAGCGTTCGATCTCTGAGGGGTCGTTGATCACCCGGGCCAGGCCGCCGCTCACCGACGACCCGATCGCCCGCCCCGTCACGATCGGCTCGCCGCCGGGCTCCCGCAGGTGCCAGCTGCGCAGCACCGCTCCTCCGCGCCTGGATTCCACGGTTTCCGGGCGGGCCTGCAGGATGAACAGCTCGCCGCTGAGGCCGTCCTTGGCCCACTCAAGGTCCATCGGCGTCGGTGTCCCCCGCTGTTCGCTGTAATGCCGCTCAATCCGGCAGGCCCAGCGGGCCAGGGTCAGCACCTCCTCCCGCGTCAAAGCCCAGCGCCGCCGCTCCTCCTCCGGCACCGACTCATTGCGAACCGCCGGTCCCTCCCCAGCGGCAGCGTCGCCATAAACCAGGCGAAGGGCCTTGCTTCCCAGACGCCGGCTGATCAGCGGCGCGTATCCCTCCTCCAGGGTGGGTTTGTGGATCAGCCACTCATCCGGGTTCACTGCGCCCTGCACCACGTTCTCCCCCAGGCCGTAGGCCGCAGTGAGCAAGACCACATCTCGAAAGCCGGTCTCGGTGTCGAGGGTGAACATCACGCCGGCGGCGGCCAGATCGGAGCGCACCATCTCCTGCACGCCGATGGAGAGGGCCACGTCCTGGTGACGGAAGCCGTGGTGTTGGCGATACGAGATCGCCCGATCGGTGAACAAGGATGCGTAGCAGCGCTGACAAGCCTCCAGCAGAGCCGCTTCCCCCACCACGTGCAGGAATGTTTCCTGTTGACCGGCAAAGCTGGCCTCAGGCAGATCCTCGGCTGTGGCACTGGAGCGCACGGCCACCGCCCGGGGCTGGCCGTCCGGGCCCGCCATCGCCTGATAAGCGGACTGCATGGCCTCGATCAGCTCCTCGGGCAGACGGGCCGCGAGCACCAACTCTCGGCAGGCTTGCCCAGCGGCCCGCAGGGCCTCGAGATCGGAGCCATCGATGCCGGACAGGGCTCGCTCCAGGGCCGGACCCAAGCCATTCGCCCGCAGAAACAGGCGATAGGCCGCGGCGGTGGTGGCGAATCCCTCCGGCACGCGCACGCCTTGCGGCTTGAGGCGGCGGATCATCTCCCCGAGGGAGGCGTTTTTCCCCCCCACTTCGGCCAGGGAGCCCAGCCCCACCTCCGCCAGAGACACCACAAGCCGCGTTGAGGCACCGTGATCCAGGGTCGGGGAATCGGTCCGCACGGTGGCCTCTCGCACTCCTTTCACTCTGCGGCTCCCGGCTCCTTCCGGGTCCGCGCTGTCACCCTCCGCCATGGGTTGGCGCCGTTCAGGGGGTCGGCTCGTCCTTGGGAAGAGTGCCCTCTGGCGGGGTGCCCTCAGGGAGGGTGTCCTTCGGCGAGGGAGGGGGGGAGCCGCTGGGCAGAAACTGAGCGAGAACGCCAGCACCGAGCAGCACCGCGCCCAGGGTCAACGCCAGGCCTCGATTGGCGGCCGCGGGGCCATCCAGCCAGGCGGCGGCGCTGAGAAAGGCGCCACCCAGCAGCAGGCTGGGCACCAGCACGATCCCTTTGGCCAGGCGATTGTTCGCCATCGGATCAACGCTCCCCCGCGATCTCGGCACAGGGGCTGGCCGATGCCAGCCCCTCCGCCACCAGACCCTCTCCCAGGTCCAGGTCCTCTCTGAGCACCCGCACGGCCGCCACCAACACACCGTCGCGTTGACCCACCGGGCGCAGGTTGACCCTGGCCCCGCGGGGGCCGTGGCGGCGGATCCAGTCCAGGGCCGGTTGCCGGTCGCCCTCCGCCACCGACACACAGGCCAGGTCCACGAGATATCCCCGGTTCTGATCCCCCACCCGCAGCCGGGTCGGTCCCGACACCCCCAGGATTTCAGCCGCATGCACGGGCGCGGTTCCGATGCCGAGGAGGCCGAGGCTCAACACCAACATCAACACGGTTCCCGAAAAGGATGTCACCAGGCGATGCCAGCGCCAGCCCGTGATCTCGCGAGGGAGGGGTCCGGCAGGGAGGGGGGCGGTGGGGGAGGTCAGAGTTTGGTGCCGCAGCTGGGACAGAAGTGATGGGCGCTGGAGGTGGTCTCGCCGCAAGCGGTGCATTGGCGTGTGGTGTCGATGGCCAGTTCCGGATGGGAGGGGAGTCCCACCATCTGGGCGTTGCTGGCGCCAGGAGGAACCATCGGGTAGCAATTCTCGTTGCGTCGCACCACCACATCCACAAACACCGGTCCGGGATGGGCGAGGGCTTCGGCCAGCCGGGGGAGCAGATCGGCCCGGTCGGTGATCTGGATGCCTCGCACGCCGAAGGACTCCGCCAGCGCCTTGAAATCCGGCATGCCGTTCGTCATTTCGGAGGCCGAGTAGCGCTCGCTGTAGAAGCTTTCCTGCCACTGGCGCACCATGCCTTGCCAACCGTTGTTGAGCACCACCACCTTCACCGGCAGTCCGTATTGGGCCAGCGTGCCGAGCTCTTGAATGTTCATCAAGATGCTTGCGTCTCCGGCCACACACACCACCTGGGCCTCCGGACGGGCCACCTGCACCCCCATGGCGGCGGGCATGCCATAGCCCATCGTGCCGAGACCGGCACTACTGATCCAGTGTCGAGGCCCTGTGGGAAGAAACTGAGCCGCCCACATTTGATGTTGGCCAACGTCAGTGGTGATGTAGGCCTGGGGAGCGAGATCGCGCAGCGCGATCACGACTTCCTGCGGAGCGATCTCCCCTTCCGCCTTCGGCACCACCAAGGGATAGTGCTCTTTCCATTGCGCGATGCGTGAAAGCCAGGCCGTTGTGCGGCCCTTGCCGTTCTCCCGTTCCGAGAGGGCGAGCAGTCCAAGGAGGGCTGTGTTCACGTCCGCGATGATCGGCACGTCCGGCACGCGGTTTTTCCCCACCTCCGCCGCATCGATGTCGATGTGGATGACCTGCGCCCGGGTCGCAAAGCTGTCCAGCCGGCCGGTGACGCGATCGTCAAAACGGGCGCCCACGGCGATCAGCAGGTCGCATTCGGTGACGGCGAAATTGGCGTAGGCCGTGCCGTGCATCCCGAGCATGCCCAGAGACAGGGGGTGGCGCTCATCAAAGGCCCCTTTGCCCATCAAGGTGGTGGTGACGGGAAGCTGAAAGCGCTCGGCCAGAGCCTGCACCGCCCCGTGAGCGCCGCTGCCCACGGCGCCTCCCCCCACGTAGAGCAGGGGACGGTGCGCTTGGCGGATCAGGTCAAGGGCCTGGAGCAGTGCCGCGCGGTCTGGGGCGGGCGTGGCCCGGAACCCGGCGGGAATGGCGGTGCCAGGCTCCACGGGCACGTAGTCGAACTCCTCGGCACCCACATCTTTCGGCACGTCGATCAACACGGGACCCGGGCGGCCGGAGGCGGCGATCAGAAACGCTTCCGCCACGATGCGGCCGATCTGGGAGGGATCGCGCACCACCCAGGAATGCTTGACGATCGGCAGGGTGATGCCAAAAATGTCGATCTCCTGGAACGCGTCGGTGCCGATCGCCGCCCGCGGAACCTGGCCGGTGACCACCACCATGGGCACCGAATCCATGTAAGCGGTGGCGATTCCGGTGACGAGGTTGGTGGCGCCGGGGCCGGAGGTGCCGAAGCACACCCCCACCTGACCGGTGGCCCGGGCGTAGGCGTCCGCCGCGTGGGTCCCGCCCTGCTCATGACGCACCAGAATGTGGCGCAACCAGCCCCGAGCCTCCGCCTTGTGGAGGGCGTCATAGATCGGCAGGATGGCGCCGCCGGGATAGCCAAAAATGTGGCGCACGCCATGGCGATGGAGGGCA
This sequence comes from Cyanobacteria bacterium K_Offshore_surface_m2_239, assembly GCA_016882305.1. GTDB lineage: Bacteria > Cyanobacteriota > Cyanobacteriia > PCC-6307 > Cyanobiaceae > Cyanobium. Next base: position 25,781 of record VGQX01000020.1, on the reverse strand, counting down.
TCCATCAGGGCATCCCCCCCACTGCAGCGTCGGGGCCGCTGGTCTTCCGCACGGCTCGACTCCACGGACACCACGCTGTTGGCCGTGGGATGGACTGCTGCTTCGTTGGGGGGGGTTGGGGTGAGGGTCACAGCGGGCAAGCAGAGAGGACGGGGAAGGGAGCGACTTGGGCTTGAGGGGTGGGCGCCTCGCTCCAGTTCAACAGAGACCGTTCAAGAGACAGGGGTCAACCGAGTGATTGGGAGACAACAGGCTCTGTTCAAGATCAGAACACCAGCCAACATTAAAAGGTCTGCCCAACTTGCACAGGCCCCGCCTCTGGCGGTCTGCTGAGTCGTTCATTGAGACGTCCATTGCCGCCGGCGTTCGGCTGCCATGGCGCGCAACACGGCCGCTGGATCCAACCAGCGCTCTCCATGGCGCACTCCCCAGTGGAGGTGCGGTCCAGTGGTGCTTCCCGTCAGGCCCACGTGGCCGATGGTCTGTCCCGTGCGCAGGGCCTGACCCCGCACCAGCACGACCGATCCGCTCCGGTAGGTGTTCCCCTCCACTCGGCCGGCGAGGTGGCAATACAAGTGTTCATACGGGCCGGAACGAATCACCAGGCCGTTCCCACACCCCGAATCCCGCAGGACCTCCACCAGGGTTCCGCCCCACCAGTTGCGCACCACGGACCCCAGCGGAGCGGCGATGTCCAGCCCCAGATGGGGGCGCACCCCTCCCTGGAGGGGGTGAACCCGCAGACCGAAGGGGCTGGTGAACGCCACGAAGCTGGCCACCGGGAAGCTGCCGCGCGCCCAGCTGGCGGACAGGTTGGCCGCGGCGGGCTGAGGGGCTCGTCCCTGCTCCAGGCCCAGGCCCAAGGCGAGGAGAGCCCAGAGGAAGGAGCGACCGCGCCGACGCCAGCTCGAGGGGCAGGGGGCGGGACGTCGGACCACGCGTCAGAGCAGACCGATGGCGTGGAGAGGTCCCTTGCCGCTGAGCAGCTCGATCAGGAAGGCGGAAAAGCCGAGCATGGCCAGCCGCCCGTTCCACACCTCAGAACTGTTGTTCCAGCCCCAGGCCCATTTGTCCTGGGGGTAAAGCTTGACCTTCTTGGGCAGCTGGGCCGCCTGATCCAGATTGACCTCCGGACCATCGAGGGCCTGCTGCACCAGATCCGCCAGCCCGCTGATGAACACAGGGTCGGTGTTCAGGGCGGGCACGCGAAGGAAGTTGCTGATGCCGGCCTCATGAGCGATTTCCGCGTATTCCAGATCGATCTCTTCCAGGGTTTCAATGTGTTCGCTGACAAAGCTGATCGGCACGACCACCAGATCCCGCACGCCTTCCGCTCCGAGATCGCGCAAGGCGTCATCTGTGTAGGGCTTCAGCCATTCCACGGGGCCCACTCGGCTCTGATACGCCAGGGTGTACGGGTTGGGGTGACCGAGTTCATGTTGCAGGCCCCGCATGATCAGGCGCGTGCAGGCTTCGATCTCGCGTTGATAGGGATCACCGGCCTCCTCGACGTAGCTTTTGGGGACGCCATGGGCGCTGAAGAACACGTGGGCCTGGGCGGGAATGTCCGCCTCATTGATCTTCCGGCTGATCAGGCCCACCATCGCCTGGATGTAGCCTGGGTGGTCGTACCAGCTGCGGATGCAGCGGATGGGCAGCTCGCTGAAGCGCGGATCACCCTGGCGCAGCCGCTGCAGTTCGCGAAAGCTGGAGCCGCTGGTGCTGATGGAGAATTGGGGGTAGAGAGGCAGCACCACCACCTCGTCCATCGCATCGGCCTTGATGTCCGCCACGGCGGATTCGGTGAAGGGATGCCAGTAGCGCATGGCCACGTAGGTCGTGGCCTCGATGCCCCGGTGGCGCAGCTCGCTTTGGAGTTCTCTGGCCTGGTGGTCCGTGATGCGTCGCAGAGGGGAGCCCCCGCCAATGGAGCGATAGGCATCCTGCGACTTGCCGCTGCGCAAAGTGCTCACCAGCCAGGCGAGCGGCCGCTGCAGCGCCGGGATCGGCAGGCGGATGATCTCCGGATCGGAGAACAGGTTGTAGAGGAAGGGGGCGACATCCTGAATTCGCTCAGGGCCACCAAGGTTCAGCAGCACCACGCCGACTTTCGCCATGCCCTCCCCCAAGTTGCGCCACAGAGCGTAACGCCAGCCTGTCGTCACCGGGGTTCAACGCTGGCGGGTCGCCACCTGGCCAGGACCGTTCAGGTTCGGTAACGTCCGCGCCGAGTGCCCATGGATGGATCGGGGCCATGGCCGCTCCCAGTTTCAAGGAGGCCGTGGACCAGGCCAATCAGTTGCTGGCCCGTTCCGGCACCTCCTGGCGCCTGGAGGCGCGGGGGCGGCGTCTGGGCCTGAGGGGGCCCTTGCCCCCCCGCCACGGGACGGGTCAGGAGCCGCTCACCATCCAGCGCCTGAGCCTGGGCCTGGAGGCCTGCGAAGCCTCCCTGCCCCGCGCCTTTGCCCTTCTGCAAACCGTGCGCGAGCAGCTGGGTCAGGGAACGTTCCGCTGGGTGGACTGGCAACGCTCCAGCGCTGCTCTGTCCCCTGGTCAATCACGGCCGGCGGAGGCTTCCGCGCCGCCGCCCGCGCCACTGGCGCCACCGCCGCCCGCTCCGCCCGCGCCGCTGCCGCCACCGCCGGAGCTGGAGGAGGCCGTGGCGTCGTTTGAACGGGCCTTCCACCAGGATCCCCGTCGCCGCCGCTTCCCCGCCGGAGCGCGGAGCACCTGGCGCGCCGCCTACAAGCCCTATCTCAGGCGGTTGCTCGCTCTGGGGGCTCAGCGCCGCGCCTCCCTCAGCCCCGAGCTGCTGCTGGCGGTGCTGGAGAGCTATCCGCTGGCCAGTCGCTCGCGCCAGCAGTGCACCCTTGTGTTGGGGGCGTTGGCCCGGCAGCGCGAGATGCCCCTGCCCGCCGACTGGCAGGAGCTGGGGCGGGGCTACGGGCTGCATGCGGCCCGCTTCCGCCCCCTGCCCAGCGACGCGCGGATCCTGGGGGTGGTGGAGCAAATCCCCAATCCCCGCTGGCGCCTGGTTTACGGCCTGATGGCCACCTACGGGCTGCGGAACCATGAGGTGTTCTTCTGCGATTTCTCCGCCCTCGCGCCCGGGGGAGATCGTGTGCTGCGGGTGCTGCCCACCAGCAAGACCGGGGAACATCAGGTGTGGCCCTTTCAGCCGGAATGGGTGGAGCTCTTCGCTCTCGATCGATTGGGTCGCGACCCCGAGGGCCTGCCCCCGGTGGACACTGACCTCCGGCGCACCTCCCTGCAGCGCGTGGGACAGCGCGTGTCCGAGCAGTTCCGCCGCTACCAGCTGCCCCTCACCCCCTATGACCTGCGCCACGCCTGGGCCGTGCGCACCATTCACATCGGCCTGCCCGACACGGTGGCGGCGCGGATGATGGGCCACTCCGTGGCGATTCACACTCGCACTTACCACCACTGGATCACCCGTCGGGACCAGCAGCAGGCGGTGGATGCCGCCCTGGCTCGTCGGCAGGCCAGCTGAGGCGACCGGCAGAGTGGAACCCCTCTGAAGACGATGGAGCCATGGATCCGCGAGGACAGCAGCGGGACGAGGGGCGTAATGAGGGGCGGGACGGCGGTTTGGACGCCGCTGCCGCCGAGCTCGGGTCGGGTGGCATGACGGCTCCGGAACACGATTCCGGGGCCTACCAGCAGCGGATGGAGCGTCGCCGACAGGTGCAGCGCCAGCGGCTGGAGGCTCGGCAGCTGGAAAAGGGCCTGGTGCTTGTGTTCACGGGGGACGGCAAGGGAAAAACCACCGCCGCCCTCGGGCTCGTGTTGCGCATGCTCGGCCACGGCGAGCGGGTGGCGGTGATTCAGTTCATCAAGGGCGGGTGGCAGCCTGGAGAGGTGGCGGCCCTGCAACGGTTCGGGGAGGATCTGCGTTTCCAGGCCCTCGGGGAGGGCTTCACCTGGGAAACCCAGGATCGCGAGCGGGATCGGCAGGCGGTGGCCCTGGCCTGGGAGGAGGCCTTGCGCCAGCTTCAAGATCCCGATCGCAAGCTGGTGGTGCTCGACGAGGTCAATGTCGCCCTGAAGCTGGGCTATCTGTCCCTGGATGTGCTTCTGGAGGGCGTGCGCCAGCGGCCGCCGCTCACCCATGTCGCGCTGACGGGTCGAGGAGCCCCCGCGGCGCTGATCGAGGCCGCTGATCTGGTCACGGAGATGCGGCTTGTGCGCCATCCCTTCCGGGAGCAGGGCGTGCGAGCCCAGCTGGGAATCGAGTACTGATCCCCCCCCACTGGGACCCCCAGCGGTCTTGGCTCCGTGTGGGCTCTCGCGGACGTCGCGCGCACGCGCCCCTTGGCATCCGGGGGAGCTGTTCGGGGGGCTTGCTACTGTTCGGCCGGCTTGCTCCTGGCTGGAACGCGGAAATGACCCCCTATCGGCGTGTGTTGCTCAAGCTCAGCGGCGAGGCGCTGATGGGTCGCCAGGGCTATGGAATCGACCCCGCCATCGTCCAGTCCATCGCTGCGGATGTGGCGGAGGTGGTGGGGACCGGCACCCAGCTGGCGATTGTGGTGGGTGGAGGCAACATCTTTCGTGGCCTGAAAGGCTCAGCGGCCGGCATGGACCGGGCCACGGCTGACTATGTCGGCATGTTGGCCACGGTCATGAATGCCATCACCCTCCAGGATGGTCTGGAACGGGCCGGCGTGCCCACCCGTGTGCAAAGTGCGATTTCCATGCAGGAGGTGGCGGAACCTTATATCCGACGCCGAGCCATCCGCCATTTGGAGAAGGGGCGGGTCGTTGTTTTTGCCGCAGGTTGTGGCAACCCTTTCTTCACCACCGACACCACGGCGGCATTGCGGGCGGCTGAAATCAATGCTGATGTTGTGTTTAAGGCAACAAAAGTTGATGGTGTTTACGATAAAGACCCTGCCGTTTATCCCGATGCTGTTCGCTTTGATCATCTCACCTTTATGGATGTTCTGAGTGGTGAACTTGAGGTGATGGACGGCACGGCAATCGCTCTGTGCAAAGACAATTCCATTCCCATTGTCGTTTTCGATCTCTTCGGCCGCGGCAACATCCGCCGCGCGGTTGGTGGGGAGCCAGTCGGCACACGCATTGTCTCCTCGGTCTGAATTCATTCTGTGATCTTCGGCACCGCTTAATTTCCTCGCAAACACATCGCTATGGATCTGGAAGCCAGCATGCGCAAGTCGGTGGAAGCCACCCAGCGCAATTTCAACACCATTCGAACGGGCAGAGCCAATCCTTCCTTGCTCGACAAGGTCATGGTGGAGTACTACGGAGCTGAAACTCCACTCAAATCTTTGGCCACCCTCTCCACGCCAGATTCACAGACGATACAGATTCAGCCCTTCGATGCTGGCTCAGTGTCAGTCATTGAAAAGGCGATCTCCATGAGTGATCTTGGACTGACGCCGAATAATGATGGCAGAATGATTCGGATCAATATACCCCCGCTCACCGAGGATCGACGCAAAGAGCTATGCAAGCTCGCGGCAAAGTATGCCGAAGAAGGTAAGGTTGCCTTGCGCAATCTTCGTCGAGATGCCATAGATCGAATCAAAAAGCAAGAAAAAGATGGTGAACTTTCCGAGGATCAGTTGCGGGATGAACAAGAAAAAATTCAGAAGACTACCGACCGGTTCATTGTCGAGTTGGAAAAGCATTTGTCGGATAAAGAGGCGGAAATCCTCAAAGTCTGACCTCTGCCATCCTCGGTCTCCCAGCCCATGAGCGCCCTGCCGGCCCCGCCCGTTGACACCATCATCCTTGGGGCTGGCCCGGCGGGCGCCTCTGCGGCGTTCCATCTTGCCCGCCATGGCAGGCATGTCGTGCTGTTCGAGCGTGAGGAGCGGGGTCGCGGCAAAGCCTGTGGTGGAGGCATGGCCGCCTCGGTCCAGCGCTGGTTCCCCTTCGACCTGTCCCCCGCAGTCGATCAGGTCATTCGGGAGGTGCGTTTCACCTGGGCCCTGGAGGATCCCGTGCGAGCGGTGCTTCCTGGTGAGGCCCCCTTCTGGATTGTGCGTCGTTCCGTGCTGGATGCCTTCCTCGCGGATCGGGCCGGCGAGGCTGGAGCGGACCTCCGCTTCGGCACGGAGGTGGTGGCGGTGGAGCGGCAGGGGGATCTGTGGAACGTTGTGGATCAACACGGCCAAGCCCTCGCCTCCCGCAGCCTGCTGATCGCGAATGGATCCAGCTCTCCCCTGCCCGGTCGTTTAGGGCTCGGCCCCTCGCGGCCGCGCTTCGCCACCACCCTCTCGTTGGAGGTGGAGTGCCCGATCGCCAACCCTGATCTGGCCCGCTTTGATTTCGGTCTGGTGCCCCAGGGCTTCTGCTGGGTGTTTCCCCGTCAGCGGGGCTACAGCATCGGCGTGGGCACCTTTCTGGGTGCGGAGGACCTGGACGCCGATGCCGTGCTCCGCCGGCTCCTCCCGTCCCTGGGGCTCTCCCCGGAGGCCGGTCAGCGCAGGCCCACCCGCCTGAGGATCTGGGATGGTCATCATCCACTGGATGGTCCCGGTGTGCTCGTGGCCGGTGATGCGGCCTCCCTGTGTGACCCTTTTCTGGCGGAGGGATTGCGGCCCGCCCTGATGAGCGGCTGTCAGGCGGGGTTGGCCCTGGAGGCCTGGCTGGGGGGGGATGTCCAGGCTTTGAAGCGCTACACGGCCACCATCCGTCGGGATTGGGGGGAGTCGATGATGTGGGGCAAGCGCATTGCCCAAGTCTTCTATCGCTTCCCCCGGGTGGGCTACCAATTGGGGATCAAGCGTCCCACGGCTCCACAACGAATCGCCCAGATCCTCTCCGGAGAGATGGGGTACGGCGACATTGCCCAGCGGGTGATCCGCCGCTTGCTGTTTCAGAGGGGGTGACCGCGGTCGCAACCCTTCAGATCGCGCAAGCGCTGGTCGATGGAGCCCAGGAGTTCGATGGCAAACATCGGCGATTCCTGAACCGCAAAGAGAAACTTCTCCTTGTTCATCACCAGCAGCTGGCAATCCGTCAGGGCGGTGGCATTGCCAAAACGCCGATGCTCGGGTGTCACCAGGGCTCCCGCGCCAAAGACATCGCCCGCCTGAAGGCGTTCATGGCCGCCACCATCTCCGTTCCAACTCAGATCAACGCTCCCTTCCAGGAGGCCAAACATGCAATCCCCGGGCTCACCTGAGCGAAACACCAGGCTTCCCGCCGGGACATGAATCACCTCCCCGGAGGAGGCGAGGGCGCGCATCGTGTCGAGGGCGTTCAAGGCAGTGGCGAACCATTCATTGGGCTCAATGTAAGGCGCCCGAGCGCATCAAGGGTTAACAACAGGCGATGAATCCTTGGCACGGGCCCCCGCGGGTGCGCTCGTGCTCGCTCAACGTCGGACGGAGAGGGCCGCCCCCAGACCACCGCGCACATCATCGGGAGCCAGGCGTCCGTCTTGGTCGGTGTCGAGCGCGTCGAACACAGCATCGCTTCCCAGCCATTCCTCCCGTGTGATGCAGCCGTCTCCATCAAGGTCATTAAGGAGGAAGATCTCATGCACGGCGTGGGTGAACGCCGCCTTCCCCTCAATGGCGGCCAGACGGTGGGCCAGTTGCACCTCCAGGGCTTCAATCGCCTTGGAGAAACCGCGAATGCCCTCATCCAGTTTTTCGCTGGCCATCCGATCCTCCGCCATCATGGCGTCAAAGAGGGGTTTGTCCACATGGAATTTCTCCTGGGTTTCGCCAGGCTTGTGCGGGTCGAGTTTGCGAAGGAGAACACCTTCCTGGTTGCGTAGTTGTTCCATCAGCGCCGGGGAGATCGTCAAAAGGTCGCAACCCGCCAGCTCAATGATCTCGTCAATGTTCCGAAAGCTCGCCCCCATGACCTCGGTGTGATAGCCATAGGTTTTGAAGTAGTTGTAAATCTTGCTCACGGAGAGCACGCCCGGATCCTCAGGCCCCGGGAAACTCTCCCGGCCCGTGTTCGCTTTATACCAATCCAAAATTCGGCCGACAAAAGGCGAGATCAGGGTGACGCCAGCCTCAGCGCAAGCCACGGCCTGGGCAAAACCGAACAGCAGGGTGAGGTTGCAGTGAATGCCTTCTCGCTCCAGCAGCTCCGCGGCACGGATGCCCTCCCAGGTGGAGGCCACTTTGATCAAGACACGCTCGCGCGGCACCCCGGCTTGGGCGTAGAGGCCGATCAGCTTGCGGGCTTTTTCAATCGTGGCCTCCGTGTCGTAGCTCAGTCGGGCATCCACCTCGGTGGAAACGCGACCAGGAACGATCCGCAGAATCTCTTTGCCGAACGTGACGCTGATTTCATCCAGGGCTTCCGCCACCACCTCCTCCACTGGCGCACTCTCGCCGAGGACGGTTCGGGATTCACTCAGGGTGCGATCGATCAGCTCCTGGTACGTGGGGATCTGGGCAGCGGCGAGGATGAGGGAGGGGTTGGTGGTGGCGTCCCGGGGCGTGAACTGGCGGATGGCCTCAATGTCACCGGTGTCGGCCACGACCACGGTCATCGTTGCCAGTTGTTCAAGCAGGTTGGTCATGCGGGTCGTCCGTCCCTGACAGGTCCGCTTCTCACGCTAACCATCTCCCCCCCGCAAACCAACCGCCCCGCGGAGGCTTGAGGGAATCCATACAAGGGGAGCTCAGGTCTGAGGACGGGCCTTTTGCGGCCGAGGATTGAGCCGATCCGGCTGGGACGGCGGCACCTTTTCCAGCACCAACAACGCCTCCACGATCTGCCGTGCCACCGGCAAAGCCACCGTCGATCCATAAGCATTCCCGCCCTGGGGTTCATCCATCACCACCAACACCACGTAGCGGGGCTGCTCCACCGGCAGGATGGCGACAAAGCTGGTGATTCGAGCCCCGGGGATGTAGACACCGTTGTGGGCTTTCTGTGCTGTGCCCGTCTTGCCGCCGATGCGGTAGCGAGGAATCTTGATCCCCTTGCCGGTGCCCTTGTCCACCACGGTTTCCATCCAATTCACCACCTGCCGCGTCACCTTGGGATCCAACAAGGGAATGCCTGTTTGGCCAGGGGTTGTGGCGAGCCCGTCCCCGGAGCGCAGGCCACGGGTGATGTGGGGACTCACCAGGCGACCACCATTGGCGAGCATGGCGTGGAGCTGCACCAGCTTCAGGGGCGTGAGTGAAAATCCCTGACCAAAGGCTGCGGTGGCCGGTTCAATGGCGCCAGCGGTGAATTCCTCTTTGGATTTGAGCTGCCCCGCGACAGCGCCCGGCAAATCGGTGTCCGGCACATCATTGATGCCGAGGGTGTTGAGCCAGCGCCAGAAGGTTTCCCGCTTCAGCTGACTCATGGCCCCCACCATGCCCACATTGCTCGACACCTGCAGCACCGTGGGAAAGTCGATGACGCCATTGGCGCGACGATCGGCGTTGAAAATCGGCCAGCCGCCTATCGTGAGCTGTCCGACGTCGTTCACCGTTCCATTCGGCTGGATCGCCTTCTCCTGGAGCGCAATCGCCAGGTTGATCGGTTTGAACGTTGAGCCTGGCTCGTAAAGATCCTGAACAGACCATTCGCGGAACATTCCCGGGTTGTAGTCCCAGTAGCGATTGGGGTCGTAGGTGGGTGCGGAGGCCAAGGCCAGAAGCTCGCCGCTTTTGGCATCCATGACCAAGGCAACCCCCCGCTTGGCGTTCCATTGCTTGACCTGCTTGGCCACGGCCTGCTGGGCCACGAGTTGCAGGCGGGAATCGAGCGTGAGCTGCAGGCGCAGGTCGTCGCCATAGAGCGATCCTGCCTGCAGTCCGTCCGGGAGGGGGGTGCCGTCGCCGCCACGACGCATGCGGAAGGTGGTTTCCTGCCGTTTCAGATCGCTGTCGCGGCTCTGTTCCAAACCGGCCTGGGGCGCGCGCTCGAGGTTGAGGAAGCCCACCACGTTGGCGAACAGGGAGCCCTGGGGGTAGACGCGTTGGGGATACGCTTCGAGATCCAATCCGCTGATCTCCAGGGCTTTCACCTTGGCCGCGGTCTGCGGATCCAGATTGGTGAGGAGTTTCACCCCGCTGGCGCGTCCCTGAACCTCCCGCAACAAGTCCTCCTTCGGCCGCCCCAGCGCCGCCGCCAATCTCGCCATCACCTCATCCGGTCGGCGTCGCAGACCGGTGTCATCGCCGGGGAAACTGAAATAGCGCGGATGAGCCCAGAGGGTGTAGCGCTCCTCATCGATGGCCACCAGCCGCCCCACCCGATCGACGATCGTGCGCCGCGTTCCCAGGGGCTTCACCGACTGGGTTTGGATCTGCCGGGCCCGGCTCTGAAGGACGTCCCCCTGCATCACCTGCAACCACACCAGGCGACCTGCCAACCCGCTGAGCGCCAGGCAGAGCAGGCCATACACCCAGAACAATCGGGTGGAGGGCAGGGGTTGGGGGGTGGTGGCGCGATGGCCATGCCCCCTGGGACGGCCTTCCCCGCCTGCCACCCTGCGTTCCGATCGCCCAGGTCGTCCGGGGGGATGTCTGCGGGTGGTGGGGGATGTCATCAATAGCCAGCTGGAAGGGGAGGAAGGACACGCCCCTGGGTGGGGCGACCGACCGCAAGGCCAGCCAAGAGGGGAAGGGTCCGCTTCGGCGTGGCCTGGGAGGGTTCGGGCAGGTGGATCAAATTCTCACTGCTGGTGGGCAGCAACTGACCCGGGCGGCGCATCGCACCGATGTGATGCTGCTCCAGCACCGAGGCCGATTCATTGAGGCGATGCTCCAGAACCTTGGCGGTTTCGAGCTGGGCGTAGTTCTTGGCCCATTGGGTTTGCCAGTGCAGGGCCAGGGCGCTCAATCCCACCAGAGAGGCCCCGAGACCGATCAACGCTCCCGTGGAAATCCTGTGCAGGCTGGCGATCAGGGGGGATTGGCGCTCGACGCGGCGCCCGCTCAAGGACCCGTGGATCAACTGCAGTGACCGTTCCCCCAGGGGGGACGGTACCCCTGTCGACCGTCGCCTCCCTGGCGAGCGCCGGGGGTGCGACGCGACGGGCGCAAGGCTTGACGGGGTGGAAGGCGACGCGACCAAGGAAGGGGCCCAAAGCTGTGCAAGTGAACCATCCCGATGGCCTCTCAGCAAGGACCTCACCTCACCGTGCCAGCAGGAGAAGATTGAGAAAGGTGAGTCCGTTCCAGAGGGCATGCAGACAGACGCAGGCCCCCAGCCGGCCGGTCTGCCAGCGCAACAGGCCCAGCCCCACGCCAAGGACCGACAAAGGCACCAGTTCCGCCAGGCTCAGATGGGCGATCGCGAAGACCAGAGCGCTGATCACCACCGCCGCGGGGGCGCCCAGCTGGCGCCCCACCACCGGCAGCAACACGCCCCGAAACAGCGTTTCCTCAAAAAAGGGGGCCAGCACAACGGCGGTGAAGGCGAAGCTGAGCAAGGCCCAGACATCGGAGGTGCCAAGCACCAGGTCGAGCAGAGGGTTGGTGCCGCCAGGATCGCTCCAGACGGCTTGGAGCAACCAGCTGGCCAGGGCGACCAGGGGCAGCACCATCAACACCATCTTGAGGGCTGGCCTGGCGACGGCGCCGGGGGGGCGCCAGCCCCACTGCAGCCAGCCGCCCGCTGGCGGGGATGGCTGTCGGGGCGTGAGCACCGTCATGAGCGCCAGGGGGGCCACCATCAGGGTGAGGTAAGTCGTCAACACCTCGAGTCCCTGGCGGGTGGAGGCCGAGAGCGGCCAGGTGGCCACCAACCCGCCCAGGCCGATCCGCGTCAGCGACGGCAGGATCACCTCCCCCAGCAACACAAAGCCCCCGGCGATCACCAGCGTGACGTCCGCCAGAGAGAGCGGTGGACCCACCAAAGGCGGGGGCGGCGGAAGGCGCTGCCGCCACAGCAGCCAGAGCTGGCGGGCGAGGAGCCCGGCCCCGGCGAGCAGCAGCAAAGTGGGCAGCACGGTGAGGGCCAGCAGCCGGAGGATCAACCCGGGTGCCTGGCGTTGGGCGGGACAGGTGGCGGCGGGGCCGCCCAGACGCTCGCAGCTCAGCTGGGCCACCAGGCTCCTCACTCCCCAAGGGGCCACCAGGGCCTCCCGTTCACTCGGAGCCACCGGCGCGCCACGCTCCAGGGCCCGCAGCAGGGGGCGTCGCTCGCTGTTCACAAGCGAGGAGAGCTCCGCCAGGGCGGGCGTCGCCCCGGGAGGGGCGCCCTCAGGCGCGGGTTGAAGCAGAGCCAGGGCCAGCCGCTCAGCCACGGGGGCCGGGGCGGTGGACTCCCGCTGATGGCTCTCCAGCGTCTCCCGCAGCAAACCCTGCGGATCGTCCCCCACCAGCAGCGGTCGCAGCGACGGGGGCAAGGCTTCCGCCGCCAGCACGGAGAGCTCCAGTTGGCGGAGATCCAGGGCGTCGACCACCGAGGGGCGCGAGAGGCTTTCCCTCAGCCCGCCGAACCAGAGCAGAACGCACAGGCTGAGGGTCATCACCGCCAGCAGGCCCTTCCAGCTCCCGAGATCCCTTCGCGGTGTCGGGCCCCCCGGCGGAGGTGGGGAAGCGGTCGGGGGGCCTGGGGCCGAAGAAGCCACGCGGGGAGGACGGACGGAGGTCATCTGGATTCTCGTCCCATACAGTTGCCCCCGTTGGATCCCGCTTGGCCGTGCCCCTTCGACTTGTGCTCGTCCGCCATGGCCTGAGCACCTTCAACCTGGAGCACCGCATCCAGGGGCGCGATGACCTCTCCGCCCTCGCCCCCGAGGGCCGGGACCAAGCCCTGCGCACCGGTGAAGCCCTGCGCGAGGTGCCGGTCGCGGCGCTTTACGCCTCTCCACTCTCCCGGGCCCGCGACACGGCGACGTTGCTGGCCCAAGCCGCCGGTTTGGACCTGGCGCCGCGCTTGGACGAGGACCTCCTCGAAGTGGATCTCGCTCCCTGGAGCGGTCTGCGCCGCCAGGAGGTGAGGGAACGCTTTCCCGCTGAGGCGCGTCTCTGGCGGGAGGCTCCGGAGACCCTGGAGCTGGAGCGCGCCGACGGCGGTCGCTTCCGCCCGCTGCCGGACCTGATGGCGCAGGCCGGCCGCTTCCTGGAGCGCCTTCTGGAGCGCCACGCTGAGGCTCTACGGGACGGCGCGAGCGAGGGCGTCCTGGTGGTGGCCCACAACGCCATCCTGCGGGCCCTGGTGTTGCGGGCTTTGGGGCTGCAGGCGGAGGGCTTTCGGCGCCTGCGCATGGACAACGCCGCGATCTCTGTGCTCAACCTCACCCGGGAGCCGGGAGAGGCGCTGGAGGTGCAGGTGGAATCCTTGAACAATTCCACGCACCTCGGCGTGGCCCTGCCCCCCGCGCAGGGGAGACGGTTGTTGCTGGTGCGCCACGGCGAAACGGATTGGAACCGCGAGGGGCGCTTCCAGGGCCAGATCGACATCCCCCTCAACGCACGAGGTCTCAACCAAGCCAAGGCGGCTCGCGATTTCCTCGCCCCCGTGGCCATTCAGCGCGCCTACACCAGCACCATGGCTCGTCCCCGCCAGACGGCGGAAGTGATCCTGGAACCCCACCCCGGCGTGCCCCTCACCAGCACCAGAGGCCTGGTGGAGATCGGCCACGGGCGCTGGGAAGGTTGCCTCGAAAAGGAGATCGCCGCCACGTGGCCGGCGTTGTTGGCCGCCTGGAAACGCGAGCCCCACACGGTGACGATGCCGGAGGGGGAGACGCTGCGGCAGGTCTGGGATCGTTCTGTGGCGACCTGGCAGACCATCGCCCGGGGCCTGTCTGCGGAGGAAACCGCCCTGGTGGTGGCCCATGACGCGGTCAACAAAACAATCCTCTGCGCTCTGTTGGGCCTTTCCCCCGCAGACATCTGGATGGTCAAGCAAGGCAACGGCGGCGTCAGCGTGATCGACTATCCCCAAGGTCCGACCGGTCGGCCCGTGGTGACCTGCCTCAACCTCACCGGCCATCTTGGTGGCGTGCTGGACCGCACCGCCGCTGGTGCTCTCTGAGCGGGAGCTGTTGATGGGGACCACGCTGGTTCTGCGCCAAGTTCAGGTGTTGGAGGGGCCGGATCGACCGCCCTCACGGCGTGATGTGTGGTTGGAGGGGCGGTGCCTGCTCGGATGGGATCTGCCGGCCCCCCCTCTGGCCAGCGGCGCGCTGGAGGTGAGAGACGTCGATGGCAGCGACTGGTGGCTGGCTCCTCCGCTGGTGGATCCCCACAGCGTGCTGGAGGATCCCTGGCTCGGACGCAGTGAAACCCTGGAGAGCCTGGCGGTGGCGGCGGCCAGCGGCGGCTACGGCACCGTGGCCCTGCTCCCCTGGGCCAGGCCCTGGCGTGATGCCCCGGAGCGCTTGTCCCTGGCCTGGGATCCGCCCCTGCGCCTGGTTCTCTGGGGCAGCTTCAGCCTGGAGGGCGCCGATGCCGACCTGGCCCTCCATGCCGAACAGGTGGCGGCGGGAGCTATGGGGCTCGCCGCCTCCGACCATCTGCCCCCCCTGGCCCTCCTGGAGCGTGGTCTGCGGCTGGGGGAGATGGGGTCTCGCCCCGTGCTTCTGGCGCCCCGGGATCCCTCCCTGGGCCAGGAGGGATTTGTGCGGGAGCGGGTGGAGGCCTTGCGGGCGGGATGGCCCACGGATCCCGTCCTCAGTGAAACCCTCCCCCTGCAGACCCTGCTCAATCTGCGGGCGGCCCACCCCGACGTCGCCATCCGGCTGATGAATCTCTCCACCGCCGACGCTGTGCGCCTGTTGCGGGGACAGCCCAACCCTCCCGCCGCCAGCGTCTGCTGGTGGCATCTCGTAGCGGACTGCGGCGCGTTGCATCCGGCGGAGGAGGGCTGGCGCGTGCGTCCCTCCCTGGGGGGCCCGGAGGATCGGGAGGCCCTGATCGCCGGACTCCGTGACGGGGTGCTGGCGGCGGTGGCGGTGCATCACCTGCCGCTGGACGCGGAGGAGCAATTGCTGCCTCTCGATCAGCGCAAGGCGGGGATGGCGGGCCATGGATTGGCGCTCACGCTCCTCTGGCGGGAACTGGTGGAGCGGCGTGGTTGGCCTGTGGAGGCCCTGTGGCAGGCCCTGAGCTGGGGGCCCAGCCGCTTCCTGGGCTTGCCCCCGGAGCGCCTGACGGCCGCCAGCGACCGTTGGGTTCTGTGGGATCCGGATCATGTCTGGTCCGCCTCCACGGAGCGAAGCGGGTCGCTGGCCGCCAACGTGCCCACCCCGCCTCCCGAAGGATGGCGGGGGCGGGTCATTGCCTCAGGGCTGCTGCCGGAGGATCGCTGGGCGCTTCCAACGCGCCCGCCGTGCTGAGGGGGAAGAAGCGCCAGAAGGCCCGGCCGATGATCTCCTTCTCGGGCAGGAACGGTCCTCCGGGCCAGAAGCGCGCGTCCCAGCTGTTGGCGCGGTTGTCGCCCAACACGAGCACATGGTTGGGGGGCACCACCACATCCAGGGTGGGACAGGGGCCCATTCCCTTGGCATCCACAGGACAGGTGTTTTTGACGTAAGGCTCCCGCAGCCGCTGACCGTTGATGGCCACCAGCCCCCTCGGATCCACCACCACCCGGTCGGAGGGGAGACCGATCACCCGTTTGATGTAAGCGTCACACGCGGGTTCCTGCAGTCCCAGCAGCGGCCCCAGCAGGGGAATGTTCACCAGCAGGCACCCGAGGGGGCCGGGCCGGTGCCGCGCCCCAAGCACGGGATCGAAATGGTGCGGCGCGTGAAACACGACGATTTCGCCGCGCTGCGGCTGGCGTCCGCGATAGGAGAGCTTTTCAACCAGCAGACGATCCTGCAGCTGCAGGCCCGGCAACATGGATCCTGAGGGGATGTAGCGCGCCTCCACGAGAAATTGCCGGATGCCCATCGCCACCGCCAGGGTGAGGAGCACGCTGCGCCAGAAGGCCCAGGGATCCTCCCGCTCCTGGGGAGCGGGGCTTCCCTTGGAGAGCGAGCGACGCCGCGTGGAGACCTGTGGGTCCGATCCACGCGCCGCAGCATCGGTTCGGTTGGCGGAACCCCCCTTCTGGTTCGGGGAGACGTCCGGGGATGGGGGTGACGGCTGGGGATCCTGGCTGGTCAAAGTGGAGGGTCTGCGGAATCCCTGAACGGGAGGCAGAGTTAGTCTCACATCCCCGCGCGCAGCCATGGCTCGCCCCCGTTGGCACGAGTCCCTGACGCAGCCAAGGAGCCGAATCTGGAAGGGTTGGGAGCGTTTCGTGGCGCTCTGGGCTGTGATCAATCTGTTCGCGGTGGCTGTCGATCTCACCTACGTGCCCCTGCGGGCCTTCTGGTTGCAGCGGAGCCTTCAGCCCTTGCCCGCCATGCCCCTGGCGGTGCCCCTTCCCATGGTGCCGGACATCACCCCCTGGATGGATCCCCTCAAGGGGATTGAGCCCCACCGCGAAACCCAGAGCTTTCTCGCGGCCTTTGCCCAGCTGGATGCGGCCATGTCCGGCCATCGGGCCGGGGAGCCCCTCACTCCCCGCCAAGGGGAGCGGCTCCGCCAGCAGGTGAGGCTGACCCACCAGATGGTGGAGAGCGATCCCTTTCAGGCGACGGTCGGTTCAGGCACCCTGGAGACGATCAAAAATCATCTGCGCCGACGCGCCCAGCGCGACTCGTCCAAGGACGCGGTGTCCCGGCTGCTCAGTCCGGAGTGGCTGACACGACAATCCTGGGACGAGGAGCGGCGCTTCTGGCAGCGGAGGGTGTTGCCCCTGGTGGAGCGCAACTATTGGCGCTCCATGGATGAGACGGGACGGCCGACCGATCACTTCTGGCGCTGGGATCTGCTGCTCTTTCAGAGCGTGTTCCTTTTGGACATCCTGCTGCGGGCCGCGCGGCTGCGTCGCCGGCTGCCGGGCTTGAGCTGGCGGGATGCCCTGCTCCGTCGCTGGATCGACCTGCCGTTGTTCCTGCCCTTTTGGCGTTGGCTGCGGTTGATTCCCGTCCTGGAACGGCTCCATAGCGCCGGTTGGATCAACCTGGAACCCCTGCGGGCCGTGATCAGTCGGGGCGTGGTGGCGCTCCTGGCCCTGGAGCTCTTTGAGGTGCTTGCCTTGCAGTTCCTGGACGGGGTGCAGCAGCAGGTGCGCTCCCGCCGCTGGCCGATGCGCCTGCGGGCGCTTCGCAGCCATCAGACCGTGATGAGCCAGGAGGAACGGGAGCTGGTGGAGCTCACTCGGCTCTGGGCTCCCCTGCTGCTGGGGCGTGTGGTGCCCCGTCTGGCGCCGGAGTTGCGGGGGGTGCTGGGCCATGCCCTGCGGCAGAGCCTGGAGCGCACGCTCGTGCCGGCCCCTCTGCGGCAGCTCCAACCCCTGCGGGAGGTGGAACAGGGCTTCAGCCGCCAGCTGGCCCAGGGCATGGTCGAGAGCCTGCTGGATCTGTCCCGCGGGGCGGGTGCCCGCCTGGGGCGCCGGGATGACGAGCAGTTGCGCCTGTTGCAGCACTGCATCGATCGCTTCTGGGAGGAGCTGGCGCTGGTTCTGGAGGAGGGGCCCGCCTTGGAGCGCTCTCAGGACTTGATCTGTGGCGCGATCGAACGGCTGAAGCGCAACTATCTGAGCCAGGTGAGCCGGGCCGGCATTCAAGGCTTGATCGACGAGCTCGATCAGCTGATGAACAGCGATGCTCCATCGCTCGCCGCGGATTGGATCGCGGTGGAGGGACTTCCCAGCAAAAACCCGTCGTCGACAGCGCCGACGACGGGATCAGACAGTGGGCGGACCCCTGAGGGAGACCACCCTGAAGGGGGTGTCAACCGCGCTTGATCAAGGCTTTGAGGGCCCCGACCAGGCTGTTGGAGCCTTGGCCAACGCCACCGTCGGGACGGGTGCGCACCGTCACGTCGCCATTGACGGTGGTGCGGCAGCTGAGGCGGTAGGTCGCGGGGCGATCGGCGAGGTAGACCTCCTCGACATCCGAGCGCGGCGAGAGGTTCCGGGCACCCTCAAGGACTTCCATCACGCAGGTGCCGCACTGGCCCAAACCGCCGCAGTTGTTGAGGTTGTTGAGGCCGGTGTAGGGGTTGATGCCCGCATCCAGGGCGGCTTTGCGCAAGTTGGCGCCTTCGATGCACCCCACCTGCTGGCCTTCGCGTTCGAAACGGATGGTGGGCACGATGAATCGGGGGGTAGGCGCCGCCCAACTTAGGGCACTTCGGTCCCCCTCTCTCCGAATCAGCGGCAGGGAAAGGAAACGTCCCCTGACTCGGCGGCCCGCTCCCCTTGCCAGCGACGTCCTCCTGGCGCCATCTTGAGCAGATGGTCACCCCCGCTCACGACAGACTCCTGGAAGCCTGGATCCCCGGCTACGCCAGCCTGGCCAGGCTTTCGGTCTCCCTGCTGGCCGCCTCTCCCCTGGCCCGCCCTCCAGGCGCTGAGGTGCTGGTCGCGGGTTGCGGCTCCGGAGCCGAGCTTGTGGACGCGAGGCGATTGCGGCCGGACTGGCGCTTGACAGCCGTGGACCCCTCAGCGGACATGTTGACGCTGGCTCGCGGAAAGCTGGCGGGGGCGGCGCCGGATGCCGAGGCCTCCGCCAAGGCACCGCTCATCCAGTGGCTGGAGGGAACGGTGGAAGAGCTGGCGGTGGATCCCTGTTTTGACGGAGCCCTCGCTGTGCTTGTGCTGCAAGGGCTTCCGGACGATGGGGGAAAGCTGCGCTTCTTGACGTCCCTGGCCCGTTGGCTGCGACCTGGTGCGCAGGTCGTGCTGGTGGATCAGATGCAACCGGAGCGAACAGGGATGGAGCGGCAGCTCATCACGGCCCGCCGGCTGTTTCAGGGCCGTGCGGAAGTGAGCCAACAGGATGGCGAAGAGGACCAACCGCTCGGACCCTTGCACCCGATCAGCCTGACCCGGCTGGCGGGCTTGTTGGAAGCCACAGGCTTCAGTGATCCGGTGCCGGTGTTTCGGGCGCTCGACTACGAGGGATTTGTGCTGAAGCGCCTGGCGTAGCTCTCGACTCGGTCGAGGCCTGGTCGGGTGAAATGAGCTTTCAGGCGGCGGGTCGGGCCTTGATCTGCTCGCGACTCTGTTCCCGGCGGGGTTGCAGTTCGTCCGTGCTCAGGTCCATGGCGTCCAACCGCTGGCGGATGCCGACGAGCTCATTCAGGATCTGGCCGAGGAGCTCCTGGGTGGCGGTGGAGGGAGCGTTGAGGACCTCGACGGTGACTTCCTTGATCCGCAGGACGTCTCGGGCGAAACGGGCCACCTCGTTGGCGTGGAAGAGGAGGGGCTGCTTGATGTCGCTGCGGAACTCGGGGTTGAGCTTGCGGGGATTGAACGGTGGATTGATGTTGCGGGGATCGGTGTTGGTGTAGCGGTAGACCGAGGCTCGGGAACGATTCAACGCCTTTTGGACGTCGTCAATGCCGATCAGCGACCCCCCGGAGGGCTCCGTCTCCATGGGGGGGGAGGGGAAACCGATGGCTTCAACGGAATGCTCGCTGGTGAGACCGACAGGCTCAAGGGACGAGCTGCTTTGTTGAGAAAACATTAAGAACCTGCCCGCAGTTGCAGTGTTGGGTTGTCTTTTGGGAACTTAACAGAGGCTTTTCTGTCTGCTCTCACCATTGGACACAGTCGCAGATGGCCACTCGCGGTCAGCTGATAGGTTCCAATTCACACGACCTTGCCTCCGATGCGCAGCTCTCGCCTCCTCTTGGTGACGCTTCGCGATGAGCCCGCGGAGGCGGAGATCGTCTCCCACAGGCTTCTGCTGCGGGCGGGATTCATCCGTCGCGTTTCCGCTGGTGTTTACGCATATTTGCCGCTGATGTGGCGCGTGCTCCGCAAGGTTTCAGCCATTGTCCGTCAGGAAATGGAGACAATCGGAGCGCTGGAGGCCTTGCTCCCCCAGCTTCAGCCGGCTGAGCTGTGGCAGCGCAGCGGACGCTGGGCCGGTTACACCGCTGGGGAGGGGATCATGTTCCATCTTCAAGACCGCCAGGGTCGCGAAATGGGACTGGGCCCCACCCATGAAGAGGTGGTCACCGCCCTCGCGGCTGATCTGTTGCGCTCCTACCGCCAGCTCCCGGTTTGTGTCTATCAAATCCAAAGTAAGTTTCGAGACGAGATTCGTCCGCGGTTCGGCCTGATGCGGGCGCGAGAATTCATCATGAAGGATGGCTATTCCTTCCACGCGGACGAGGCCTGCCTGCGTCGGGCCTATGCCGAGATGGACGGAGCCTACAGGAGAATTTTTCAACGCTGTGGCCTGCGCGCCGTCGCCGTCGAAGCGGACAGTGGCGCCATCGGGGGGTCTGCCAGCCAGGAGTTCATGGTCACGGCGGAGGCGGGGGAGGATCTGATCCTCGCCACCCCGGACGGCCGTTACGCCGCCAACCAGGAGCGCGCCGTGTCCCTGGCGCCGGAGGCCGTTCCCTTGCCCCCCCAGCCCTGTCGAGAGCTCTCCACCCCCGGCCAGGAAACGATCGACGACCTCTGCGAGGCCCATGGGTTCCATCCTTCACAGATCGTCAAGGTGCTCCTCCTGCTCGCTCGGTTCGCGGAGGGAGCACCCCAGCCGGTGCTCGTCAGCCTGAGGGGCGACCAGCAGTTGAATGCGGTGAAGCTCGCCAATGCCCTCCAGGCGCGCGTCAACGACCGGGGGGCCCTGTTGCAGGTGATGCCGATCGAGGCGGAGGCTCTGGGAAAGGAGGACCTCGAGCCGCTTCCCTTCGGCTCCCTCGGACCCCACCTGGAGGATGACCAGTTCGCCGGGGCGCGGAGCTGGACGCCCCGGTTGCTGCGTCTCACGGATGCCACCGCCTCGGCCCTGCCCTCCTTTGTCTGCGGCGCCAACCGCCCGGGTGTCCACCTGGTGGGGGCCACCTGGCAGGAGCTGGGCCCCACGGCCGCGACGGAAGCCCTCGATCTGCGGGAGGCCCAGGCCGGAGACCGCTGCGTGGCGGACCCCAGCCAGCGCCTGGAGGCGGCTCGGGGCATCGAGGTGGGTCACATCTTTCAGCTCGGCCGCAAGTATTCCGAAGCCTTGGGGGCCACCTTCACCACCGAGCAGGGAGAGGAGCAGGCCCTGTGGATGGGTTGCTATGGCATTGGCGTGTCCCGCCTCGCCCAAGCCGCCGTGGAACAGCTCCACGACGCGCAGGGCATCCGCTGGCCGGTGTCGATCGCTCCTTTTGAAGTGATCATCGTGATCGCCAACATTCAGGACGCGACCCAAGTCACCGTGGCGGAAGCCCTCTACGAGAACCTGCGGGGGCTGGGTGTGGAGACCCTGCTGGACGACCGACCGGAGCGGGCGGGCGTCAAATTCAAGGATGCCGATCTCGTGGGGATTCCCTTCCGCGTTGTCGTCGGGCGCGGAGCCGCCGCCGGGGAGGTGGAGGTGGTCTGTCGTCACGGTGGCGACCCGGAGACGCTGGCGGCCGCTGCGGCTGGCGACTGGTTGCGGGAGCGTGTGCGGCGGGAGCGGTCGGGGCTGTTGGACGACTCCCTCGGCGGAGACCCGTAGGATCAGACCGTCGCCTCCCTCGCCATGGCCGCACTGCCGCGCCCCATTGTTCGCCTCGCCCGCCAGGCCGGCCAAGCGTTGCTTCTCGCCGTGCCCCGTCTGCGGCTTGGCCTGGTGGCCGTGATGCTGGGCCTGTGCCTGACCCTTTCGGCTTGCGGCGGCGGCCTGCTCAGCGGCAACTATGTGCAGGACACCGCCACGGTGTCGCAGGCCTTGCTGTCCACGATCGCCCTGGCTCCGGAGGATCCCGGCACGGCGGAGTCGGTGACCCAGGCCCGAGCCTTGATCAACGACTACATGGCACGCTATCGGCCACAGGCCTCGGTGAACGGCCTCGGCTCCTTCACCACGATGCAGACGGCTCTGAACTCCCTGGCGAGCCACTACGCCACCACCACGAAGCGCCCTCTGCCGGACGCCCTGCGAAGCCGGGTGCGCAAGGAGCTTGAGCAGGCTGCGGCCAACGCCAGCCGAGGGGCTTGACGCCCTTTGCGAACAGCTTGTGAAGAACACCCCGATTTTTTGACGAAAAGACCTGTGATCTGAGATAATTTCTCTTTGTGCTCGAAAGCGGCTTCAGGCCGCAATGTCCTTGGCCAACGTTGTCGTCATCGGTGCACAGTGGGGAGATGAGGGCAAGGGAAAGATCACCGATCTCTTGAGCCGATCGGCCGACGTTGTCGTGCGTTATCAGGGCGGCGTCAACGCAGGCCACACCATCGTTGTGGGTGATCGGGTGCTCAAGCTTCACCTGATTCCCTCTGGAATCCTTTACCCGAACACCACCTGTCTGATCGGGGCGGGAACGGTGGTGGATCCCTCGGTCATGCTCGGTGAACTCGACATGCTCCTCGCCTGCGGGATTAGCACTTCAGGGCTCAAGTTGGCGTCCACCGCCCATGTGACCATGCCCTACCACCGCCTCCTTGATCAGGCGATGGAACAGCGGCGCGGAGACCGGCGGATCGGCACCACGGGTCGCGGCATCGGCCCCACCTATGCCGATAAGTCGGAGCGCAACGGAATCCGGGTGATTGATCTGCTGGATGTGGATCGGCTGCGGGATCGCCTTCAGGGACCCTTGGCGGAGAAAAATGACTTGCTGCAAAGGGTCTATGGGCTGGACCCCCTGGATCCGGAAGCGGTCATCGCTGAATACGCCACCCACGGAGAACGCCTGGCTCCTTACGTCGTCGATTGCACCCGCGTGATCCATCAAGCGGCGCGGGAGCGCAAGAACATCCTCTTTGAGGGGGCCCAGGGCACCCTGCTCGATCTCGATCACGGCACCTATCCCTACGTCACCTCCTCCAATCCCATCTCCGGGGGGGCCTGCATCGGTGCGGGGGTGGGTCCCACGTTGATCGATCGCGTCATCGGGGTGGCCAAGGCCTACACCACCCGGGTCGGCGAGGGCCCTTTCCCCACGGAGTTGGAGGGAAGCCTGAACGATCATCTCTGCGATCGCGGCGGCGAGTTTGGCACCACCACCGGCCGTCGACGCCGCTGCGGCTGGTTCGACGGTGTGATCGGCCGTTACGCCGTTCAGGTCAATGGCTTGGATTGCCTGGCCATCACCAAGCTGGATGTCCTGGATGAGCTGGATGAGATCCAGGTGTGCGTGGCCTATCTCCTGGATGGGGAGCGCATCGAGCACTTCCCCTGCGGCGCGGAGGACTTTGCCCGCTGCACGCCGGTCTTCGTCTCCATGCCTGGCTGGCAGTGCTCCACCGCCGCCTGTCGGCGGCTGGAGGATCTGCCTGAGGCGGCCATGTCCTACCTGCGTTTCCTCGCGGAGCTGATGGAGGTGCCCATCGCCATCGTCTCCCTTGGCGCTCAGCGCGATCAAACCATCGTGGTGGAAGATCCGATCCACGGACCCAAGCGGGCCCTGCTCAGCGTCTAGCCCGCGTCACCCCCTCACCCACCCCTGCCACCCCTTCCCATGCCTGCTTCCGAGACCAAATCCTTTGACGTGGTGGGCATTGGCAACGCCATTGTCGATGTGCTTGTGACCTCCGATGACGCCTTTCTGGACAACCACGGCCTGACGAAGGGCACGATGGCTTTGGTGGATGAATCGCAGGCGGAGCGGCTTTACGCCAGCGTGGGACCCGGCCTGGAAACCTCCGGTGGCTCGGCGGCCAACACCTTGGCTGGGCTGGCCCAACTCAGCGGGAGAGCCGCCTTCATCGGTCGCGTGCGCGACGATCAACTGGGCGCCATTTTTGCCCATGACATCCGTTCGGTGGGCGCTCACTTCGAGACGCCCGCCGCCACCGTCGGCCCTTCCACCGCCCGATGCTTGATCCTCGTCACGCCGGATGCCCAGCGCACGATGTGCACCTATCTCGGTGCCTCGGTGAACCTCCATCCCGCCGATCTGGATCTGGATCTGGTGCGCCAGGCCAAGGTGCTCTATCTCGAAGGCTATCTCTGGGACAGTGATGAGGCCAAGCAGGCCTTCATCTCCGCGGCGCAGGTGATGCGAGAGAGCGGCGGCGAGGTGGCGTTGTCCCTGTCCGACGCCTTCTGTGTGGATCGCCATCGGCGGAGTTTTCAGGAGTTGGTGGATGGCCACGTCGACATCCTCTTCGCCAATGAGATGGAGATCACCTCGCTCTACGAGGCCAACTCCTTTGAGGAGGCCGTTGATCACGTTCGTGGTCGTTGCAAGGTGGCGGCCCTCACCCGCAGCGCTGAGGGTTCCCTCGTTCTCCGCGGCGATCAGACCGTGCCGATCGCGCCTTTCCGGCTTGGGGAGCTGGTCGACACCACCGGGGCGGGCGACCTTTACGCGGCAGGTTTTCTCTACGGCCACACCCGCGGAGAGAGCCTCGAGCGCTGCGGTCGCCTGGGCTCCCTTTGCGCGGGCAAGGTGGTCACCCAGCTGGGCCCCCGTCCTCAGGGCTCCTTGGCGGAGCTGGTGGCTCAACATCTGCCCTGAGGGGCACGGCCAGTTGGGCCGCGCACCACAAGCCATACCCTCCGCTGGAGCGCCCGGGGAGGGTGATCCATTCGGGCGTGTCATAGCTGTGCAGCGCTATCACGGCGGCATGCAGGTCCTCCAAGCGGAGTGGGTGGGTTTTCAGAAGCAGTTGCACTTCCGCGCCGCGCGTCGCCTGGTCCTGCCAGCGGTAGTGGGAAACGATCGGCCACAGGGAGGCGCAGGCCACCAGACCTCGCTCCAGCAGGGTCGTGGCCAGTCGTTCGGCCAGCGCCTCGTTGGCCTCGGTGGTGAGGACCAACACCAGCTCACTCTCCCCCGGATCCAGCGCGATGGGCTCCGCCCGCGACGGCGACTCGGGCAGCTGGAGGTCTGGCGCCCCCGCGGGCGTGCCGGGATTCAGGGGCTCCATGGGCTGGACGCGTTCCCCCCATTCTCCGCCGATCCCGGCCATCCGACGCGGGCCAGCAGCTCCGGCGGGAGCAACCCCGCCACCCCGGGTGGGTCAGGCGGTCGCCGCAGCAGCAACAGGCGCAAGCCCAGGGTTTCGTGAAGGCTCAACCAGACCCCCTCCGCACGACTCCCGGACTGACGGCAAAGGATCGCGTCGATCCCCCAGCGTTGACAGAGGGCCCGCTCCACCGCGCCATCCGCGGTGGGATGCACGCAGGCCACGCGGTGGGGGGGCAGCCCGGCGCGCAGGGCCTCCCGCAGGGCCCGCGGATGGGGCAGCACCCGGCTGTGGTGGCAGGCCAGCGGACTGTGTGCGATGGCCGTGGCGAGATGGCGGGCGCCGATGGCCAGCAACAGGCGTTCCCCTGGGGCCAGGTGGTCGGCCAGATGCTGGAGATCGGGCAGCGTCGTGGCCCCCGGGGCGGCCAGCAGGGGGCGGCGCAGTCGCAACAGCGTTTCGGGGCGGCCCTGGCAGGCTTCGGCAACCGTCGCGCTCACCCGCGTGGCGAAGGGATGGCTCGCGTCCAGGAGCCACAGGAAGGGATCCCCCTCGTCCCTCGCCGCGTCCAGAGCCGCTCGCCAGGCACCAGCTCCCTCCAGGGCGCCCACCACGACCTCCAGTCCTGGCGCCTTCGGATAGGCCAGCCGAGCCTCCGGGGAGACGACGCTGACCCGCAGACGCCAGCCTCGATCCAGCAGCTCCCTGGCCAGGCCAGGGCCTTCCCCGGTGCCGGAGATCAGCCAGAGGCGTTCGGGCCTGGCAGCCTCCCGTGGCAGGCCGGAGACGAAACCGGAGACGGAGGCGGGAGCGGCGGCCGGGGGCGCGTGCTTCAGGATGGGAGTTGGTTCCAACGGACGAGGGCGTGAATCATTGTTTGCTCGAGGTGGAGGTGCTGGAGGCGCCTCAAGTGCGCTACACCCAGGACAACCAGACGCCTGTGGCCGAGCTGCTGGCTC
>VGQX01000019.1 GCA_016882305.1 Cyanobacteria bacterium K_Offshore_surface_m2_239 | reverse complement strand
CCCCGTGATACAAGGGCACAGTGCGGCCCGTCCGCCCGTTCTTCGGCTTCTTCCATGGCCCCCACCCTTCGCTCAGCCGTCCGCGCCATCGCCAGATCCCTTCTGGTTGTCCCTTTGGCCATGGCGCTGCTCGTCTGTTTCGCTGGCCCAGCCGCCGCTGCGCGGTGGGATGCGGCAACCCTCACGGTGCCCGCGGATCCCGATGGCGCTTCGGTCACCTTCAGCGAAAAAGAGATCAAAACCGGCCGCAAAATCTTCAATGACAGCTGCGGCACCTGTCACGCCGGTGGTATCACCAAGACCAACCAGAATGTTGGCCTCGATCCGGAAACCCTGGCCCTGGCCACTCCGCCGCGGGACTCGGTGGCAGCCCTGGTGGACTACCTCAAGGATCCAAAGTCGTATGACGGCGAGTACAGCATCGCCGATGTGCATCCCAGCCTGCGCAGCAGCGACATCTTCGTGAAGATGCGCGACCTGGATGAGGATGACCTGCGACTCATCGCCGGCTACATCCTGGTGGCGCCCAAGGTGCAAGGGATTCAGTGGGGCGGCGGCAAGATCTATTTCTGACGCGCTGCCGATCCCGCCGCCAGCTCCCTCCACCACCTCTGACCTGCGGACGCCTCAAGCTCCGGTTTCGCTGACCCGGAAAAAGGATCGCCAGCTCAGGTCCGCCCACGGCCTCCCTGAACGCCTCCCCTCCGGGGAGGTTTTTTTCTGGGCCGGGCTTGGGTGGCCTCCCGGCCTGGATGGAGGGGCGGTCCGCCTTCGTTCTGTCGCCTCGCGGATCAGCCACCGCGTCGGGTCTGGGGGGCTGGCTCGGGATCCGTCGGGGGGGCCTGGTTCGCGGGGTCCAGGGAGTCCGGCACCTTGCTGTACCACCATTCCTGCAGGTCGGGACTGAGGCGCTGCGGGAACAGGGTGATCACCGTGCGCGTGATCCGCGAGCCGGGCTGAAGCAGCTCCACGGCATAGGACGGACAGCGCCTTGCCGCCAGATCGGGGACAAAGCGCCGGCCCACCCGCCGCCAGCTGGGTTCCTTGCTTCTCCAGGCCAATCGGCAGCAGGGCCAGGGCAGCTCCTCGCGATCAAACAAGCGACAGCAGGGGCCAAGCACCCGGTAGCTGTATTGCCCCCCCGGGCTGGTGCGCATGCTGCCGTGGGGGAGCACCGTGTGAACCAGCTGCACTTCACCTCCAAAAAAAAGCCACCCCCTCCAGGGTGGCTCAACACGGGCCTGTTGGCGAGGGCTCAATAAAGAGCTTCCTCGGCGTGGGTTTCAATCACGCAATCGGAAGCGGGATAAGCCACGCAAGTGAGAACGAAGCCAGCCTCAATCTGGTCGTCGTCGAGGAAACTCTGGTCGGACTGATCAACTTTGCCGGAGATGAGCTTGCCGGCGCAGGTGGAGCAAGCACCGGCACGGCAGGAGTAAGGAAGGTCAATGCCAGCCTCCTCAGCCGCGTCAAGGATGTAATCGGTGCTCTTGACCTCGATGGTTGTGTCGAGGCCCTCGGCGGCGTTCTTGAGGGTGACCTTGTAGGAAGCCATGGATTGTGGAAGGGCTCACAGCCGCCAGCGGGCTGGGACTGCAGGACCCGCCCTTCCTACATCCGCCAGGGCCACTCCCGATGGTTTTCGGGCCGGACTGGGCAAACACCCAATCAGAGGCTGGTGTCACATCAGTGTGCCTTATGCAACATCCTTGGGTTCCCGCAGTCGCAGCAACGCCCAGGGATCGCTGCTGGCCATCACGCTCGCCTCCCAACCCTCCTCCTCCAGAACCCGTATCAACGCGTCCGCCTGGCTCAGCAGGAGCCCACTCAGGAGTCCCTGACCTCCGGGAGCCAGCAGATGGCGAAAGCTGACGCACAGCTCGGCGATCACCGGAGCCAGGATGTTGCACAACAGCAGATCCGCGGGCTGCCCCGCCAAGAGGTCCTCCAGGGTGTCGGCAGAGCCTTGGGCCACCGTGAGCCCCTGGAACGCATTGAGGCTGGTGTTCTCTTCGGTGGCGCGAATGGCCAGCGGATCCGTGTCCACGGCCAGCACCGCCCGCGCCCCGAGGGCCAGGGCCGCCAGGCCGAGCAGGCCGCTTCCGCAGCCCAGATCCGCCACGCGCCAGCCCTCCAGGGGGGCGGCTTCCTCAGCGGCCCCCTCGCGCACGCGATCCGCCGCCAGCTGTTCCATTCCCCGCAGGCAGAGGCGGGTGGAGGGGTGGGAGCCTGTGCCGAAGGCCGGACCTGGATCCAGCCGGATCACCCGCCGATCGTCCGCCTCGGGTGGCACAGCGAGCCAGGCGGGCAGCACGAGCAGCGTCTCGCCGATGGGATCAGGACCCCAGTGCCGTTTCCAGCTGGAGCTCCAGTCCTCATCGGCCACCCGCTTCCAGCCCAGGGAGGGGAAGGGAAGAGCGAAGGGCTCCGCCAGGGGCCGCAGGGCCTCCTCCAGGGCTTGTCGCTCTCCTTCCGGCCAATCCGCTTCGGGCAGCCAGGCCACCAGCTCCCGCTCCGTCGGGGTTTCCGGATGATGGCGGATCGCCACCCGGGACACCCCGAGGAGCGGCAGGCGCCAGAGAAGGGATTCCTCCAACTCCCCCGGCACGGCCAGGGAGAGCTGCCACCATCCCCGGGGAGCGCTGTCGCCCATCAGAGGGTGACCGGGTGCGCCTCCTGGATCCCGTTGATGCCGTGGATCGAGGCGAGAAGGCTGGGGGGGATCGGGTCATCCAGGCTGAGCACCATCACCGCGTCGCCCCGCACAATGCGTCGTCCCACCTGCATCGAGGCGATGTTGACGTTGTGTTCGCCGAGCAGGGAGCCCAGCTGGCCGATGATGCCCGGCATGTCCCTGTGGCGGGTGAAGAGCATGTGGCGGCTCGGGGCCACATTCACCGGAAAATCATCGATGCTGATGATGCGTTGATCCCCTTCGTTGAAAACGGCTCCAGTGACGCTGTGAACGCCTTTGCCGCTGCGGGAGCGCAGTTGCAACGATCCCCCCGCGAAGTCGCGACTGCCGTCGTCCTTGACCTCCAGCACCTTGATGCCCCGTTCCTTGGCCTCCAGGCCAGCGTTGACGAAGTTGATGCTGTCGCCCAGGGCGGTGGTGAGCAGCCCTTTGAGCGCCGCCACCACCAGCGGCTGGCTCTGCAGGCTGGCGAACTCCCCCTGCAGGCGCACCTCCAGCTCGCTGATCTGTCCCCCACCGAGTTGGCTCAGGAGTTGACCGAGGGTTTCCGCCAGGAGCAGATGGGGCTTGAGCTGGTTCAGCAATTCCGGCGTCAGGCCGGGAATGTTCACGGCGCTTCGGGCGGGCAGGCCGAGAAGGACATCGCGGATCTGCTCGGCGACATCAATGGCCACGTTTTCCTGGGCTTCGGCCGTGGAGGCCCCCAGGTGAGGGGTGAGGATGAGATTGCCTTTCACCTGGCGCAGGGGTGAGTCGACCGCCAGGGGCTCGTTGGCGAAGACATCCAGTGCCGCCCCGGCGATCACGCCCTGTTCCAGGGCCTCGGCCAGGGCCGCCTCGTCCACAATCCCGCCGCGGGCGCAGTTCACCAAGCGGGCCGTGGTCTTCATGGTGCGCAGCAGGGCGGCGTTCACCAGGTTTTCCGTCTCCGCTGTCCGGGGCAGATGGAGGCTCACATAGTCGGCCTCGACGAAGAGCTGCGGCAGGGGGAGGAGCCGCACCTGCATCTGCTGAGCCCGTTCGGGAAGGATGAACGGGTCGTAGGCCGCCACGTCCATCCCCATGGCTCGTGCCACCCGGGCCACGTGGGACCCGATCTTCCCGAGACCCACCACACCGAGCGTCTTCTTGTAGAGCTCGTTCCCCACGAAGCTCTTCCGGTCCCAGCCGCCCGCCATCATGCTGGCGTGAGCCTGGGGCACGTGGCGCGACAGGGAGAGCATCAGCGCCAGGGCGTGCTCAGCCGCCGCGATCGTGTTCCCCTCGGGCGAATTCACCACCAGCACCCCCCGGCGGGTGGCGGCGGCCACGTCAACGTTGTCAACGCCCACCCCGGCCCGGCCGATGATGCGCAGCCGCTGGGCCGCATCGATCACCGGGGCAGTCACCTGGGTCCCGGAGCGGATCATCAAGGCTTCGTAATCCTCGATGCAGCGCTGCAAGTCCTCGGGGGAGAGGCCCGTGCGGACATCCACCTGGGCAACCTGGGAGAGAATCTGGATCCCTGTCTGATCAATGGGATCGGAAACCAAAACCTTCGTCATGGGCGGCGAAAGGGTGCGCGGTGCGGGATGGCTGGAAGGACACCGCGGGCCGCGGCCGACAGTGCAGTGTAGACAGCGACGGTCATGCGCTTTGGAGGACCTCGGTGGCGACAACGGTCGTGGTGGTGCTGGAGAGCCGGAAGCGGCTGCGGGAGTTGCGGGAACGCCTCGCGTCCCTGCAGCCGCCGCCGCGGCAATTGGTGGCGGTGGGCACGGGTGAGACCCCGCTGGGGGAGGTGCCGGCGCTCAATCCCTCCTATTCCCGACAGCGCCGGCAGCGCGGCATGGCCCTCTGGCTGATTCCTTTTGGCTTCCTGGCGGGGCTCACCTTCACTCAGATCACCGATCTCCACACCTTTTCGGCCCTGGGACCCTGGGGGGAGCCCCTTGTGGGCGGCCTGCTGGGGATGGGGTCGGGCTGGCTGGGTAGCTTTGTGGCAGCCGCCAGCGTTCCCTCCGAGGGGGACGACCGCATCCGCACCCTCCGCAATCGCCTGGAGGAGGGCGGCTGGCTGCTCCTGCTGGAGCCGGCGGCGGGCACGGAGGTGCCTTGGTCGCTCCTGCGGGAGGCCCGGCCCAAAGCCCTGGTTCGGCTGGACGAGGCCTGAGGCGGTGCCCGTGCATCCTTCGGAGGAGCCCCTCGCGGACGGCGGCCATCGTCCTCGCGCGATCGAACAGCAGCTGGTGGCTCTGGAGGCGGAAGCGGCGGAGACGCTCCGCACCTGGGAGCCTCGATGGACCCCCTTTCTGGATCCCTGGGTGCGTCGGGAGGCGGAGGTGAGGCTCGGCGCCCTCAGCGATCTGCACCTCAGCAGCGACGGGGGCACCAGCGGCGCCGTGCGGCGTCGCCTGCTGATGCGACGCCAGGAGGCCGTGGAGGCGGAAAGCCTCCCCGCGGCCGACTTGGTGGGTCTGGAGATCAGCGGCAACTTTCTGTTCGATCCGGCGACGCCGGCGGACATGCGCGAGGGGCTGCACCAGGCGGGGGCCGCCCCCGGCGAAGTGGGGGACCTGTGGCTCCGGGGGGATCGGGGGGCCCAGGGGGTGATGACGGAATCCTTGGCGGCCTGGCTCGACGGCTGTCTGGGCCAGGTGCGCAGCGTGGAGGTGCGTTTTGAACGCCGTCCCCTCTCCGAACTTCGCTGTCCCCCGGAGCGGGCGCCCCGCACCCTGCAGACCGTGGAGGCCTCGCTGCGATTGGATGCCGTGGCCTCTGCCGGCTTCGGGATCTCCCGCACCCGGTTGGCGGAGTGGATTCGCCAGGGGGCCCTGCGGGTGGACTGGCGCCCCATCCACTCGCCCAGCCATCCGGTGAAGCCCGGTCAGCGCATTCAGATGGAGGGTCGGGGCGAACTGGAGATCAACGCGGCCAGTCCAACGCAGCGGGGTCGGTGGCGAATCCAGATGACGCGGCGCTGACAGCCAGCGCGGCCATGTCAGGCGGTGACGCGGGAGGGCGCGCGCGCCAGCTGGCGGGCCTGCCGCGAGGGAAGGGCCAGGGGCGTGCTCGCTTTGATCGTCGCGGTTTCGCTGACCGTGATGGCGCTGGCTGGACTGCTAAGGTCCACCAAAGCGTTGGACATCCACGCTTGGACCGCGATCGGGGTCTTGCCCGTCGGGGCGATTAGCTCAGAGGTAGAGCACTACCTTGACACGGTAGGAGTCACTGGTTCGATTCCAGTATCGCCCACTTCCCCTCTCCGGCTGCCCGGTGATCCTCCCTGCCGCCAATGCGCACCGCACGGCCGTGGTGGTCGGACTTGGCCGCTCCGGCAAGGGAGCCGCCAGGCTGCTGCGGGCGCTGAACTGGTCGGTGATTGTGATCGAGAGCCGTTCTGGAGAAGCCCTGGAGGCCGAGGCCGCTGACTTGCGGGCGGAGGGCATCGCGGTGCGTCTCAACGCTCCGTTGCGGTTGGAGACCTTCGCCAACCTTCCCTCAGCGGACGCCGTGATCGTGAGCCCCGGCATCGCCTGGGATCAGCCTGTGTTGGTGGCTCTGCGGGAGCGCGGGGTGCGTGTTCAAGGCGAGATCAGCCCGGCCTGGCAAGCCACTGCCGATGCCGCCATCCCCTGGATCGGCATCACGGGCACCAACGGCAAGACCACTGTCACCCATCTTATCCATCATTTGTTGTGTGCCGCCGGCCTGGATGCCCCCCTTTGCGGCAATGTGGGGTTTTCCGCTGCGGAGCTGGCGCTCCAGTGCCAACGGGATGGCCGGCGACCCGACTGGCTGGTGGTGGAGTTGAGCAGTTATCAGATCGAGGCCTCCCCGGAGATCGCCCCGCGCATCGGGGTTTGGACCACGCTCACGCCCGACCATCTGGAGCGACACGGCACGTTGGAGCGCTATCGGGGAATCAAGCGCGGTTTGCTGGAGGCCTCGGGCACGCGCATCCTCAATGCGGATGACCCGGATCTGCGCGCCCGCGCCAGCAGCTGGGATCAGGCGCTTTGGGTCACAGCCGGCCCGCGTGAGGCCATGACCCCTGCCCTCTCCCCCACGCTGTGGGTGGAGGGAGATCAGGTGCACAGCGCGGCGGGACCGTTGCTGCGGGCTGACAGCCTGGCCATGCCAGGTCAGCACAATCGCCAGAACCTGCTCCTGGCGGTGGCGGTCGGCTTGCGGGCCGGCCTGGCGCCCGAGGTCATGGAGGCCGCCTGCCGACGGTTCCCCGGGGTGCCCCATCGGCTGGAGCGCCTGCGGGAATTGGACGGCATCACCTGGTTCAACGACAGCAAGGCCACCAACTACGACGCCGCCGAGGTGGCTCTCAAGGCTCTCGACGGACCCCTGGTGGTGCTGGCTGGAGGCCAGGCCAAGGCGGGGGAGGCCAGCGGCTGGCTGCGACACCTGCGTCGGCGAGCGGCGGCGGTGGTGCTCTTCGGGGACGCGCGGCAGTTCTTCACCAGCCTTCTGGCGGAGGGGGGCTATGGCGGGGTGGTGGTCGCGCGAGAAACCTTGGACGACGCCGTCAGTGAAGCCAGGGATCTGGCACGGCGCCTGGGCTGTCGCGGCGTGTTGCTGTCTCCGGCCTGCGCCAGTTTTGACCAGTACGCCAACTTTGAGGCCCGGGGGGATCACTTCCGTCGGCTTGTGGAGGCCCTGTGAATCCCTTCCCAACCCACTGGTTGATGAAAAGCGAGCCAGAGGTGTACGGCATTGATGATCTGGCCCGGGAAGGCACCACCCTCTGGGACGGCATTCGTAATTACCAGGCGCGTAATTTCATGCGCACCATGCGGAGAGGTGATCGCGCTTTCTTTTACCATTCCAATTGCTCACCTCCAGGGATTGTTGGCCTGATGGAAGTGTGTGAGACCGGTTTGCTGGATCCAACCCAATTTGATCCCGCCTCAAAGTATTTCGATCCTCGCTCGCGTCCCGACGCTCCCCGCTGGGATTGCGTCCGATTGCGTCATCTGCGAACGTTTGCAGCCTTGGTCAGCCTCGATTGTTTGCGCGCCTCCTTCACCGAGGAGGATCTGGCTGTGGTGCGTCGCGGCAACAGGCTGTCGATTCTGCCTGTTCCGGAGGCCGCGGCCCGCCGGATTTACACCCTGGCTCGCAGCGAACCCTGACCCTCCTCCGAAGCGGGTCCAACCGTCGAGGAAGGCCTGAGGAGACCAGCAAGCCGCGGTTACTCAGGCCGCGTCCCGGGATGCAGGCCGCGTCCCGGGATCAAGACGGGAGCGCTGGGGTCGTGTCTCTGAGACTGGCGCTCCCTCAAAGCTTCGGTGGGAAGGGAAGAGGTTGCTCAGGTAGCAGCGGGTGACCGCCCGATCCTGGCTGCCGTGCTGCACCAGAAAACCCGCCAGGGCCGCTTGAACAAGGCGGTATTGATCCCAGTGGGGGTGACGGTCGATGAACGCCCGCATGGCCGCCAGCAGCGGCTCCGGCACCTCGACCCGCAAGCTCACCGTCCCGTTCTGGTCTCCATGTCCCTCCCCGTTGGGTGTCCTCATCAACCCGGGTTTCGCGAACGACCCCCCCACTTCTCCACAGCCCGGCGTGGCCGTCAAATCCTGGCGCCAGCGGCTCCTCAGCGCCTGTCTCACCTTGAGATCGCTGTGGTGGCCTGCTCTGGGGCGGCGCGAAAGGGCTCCCGCTCGCCCGCTGTCGCGCAACGCGCACGGCGTCAAGGTGGGCCCAGCCCGGGGAGGATGGTTTCCCCAGTCCGGGCCTGAGGCCTTTCCCACTCTGCGCGGGGGTGGGGAAAAGCCGGGGAAAACGTCGCGCTCGTCGGGGGAACCCTGGGGAAGGCTTCACCCATCATTCTTTCTGATCAATGCCTTGAAACGAGCGGGTCTCAAGCCCCGGCTCCCCCGGAGCGGGCGGCGGTCGCTTCCGCCAACACGGCGCAGGCCCGCGCGAATGCCTGAGCAGCTCCCGGGCCCCAGGCGCCCTCCACCGCCCGTTGACCCGCTGAGGGATGAAGGACGAAGCGAAGGGACCAGGTCCAGCGATCACCCTCCAGAACCACGCAGAGCTCTCCGCTCTCCTCCCCGGTGGCGGAGGGCACGGAGCCTGTGAAGTCCAGCCCGATCGTCTCCTCGTCCAGCAAGGTGTCCACCAGCGCTTGATGCTGAGCACCGAGCGCGCCGATGGCATTGAGCAAGGCCTCTCCTTCTGCGGCGGTGAGCTCCGTGGCCCACCCTTCGCCGCCGATCAACAGGGGAAAAGGGTGGCGCTGGTCATCCCAGGCCAGCCGCCAGCCCTCGCCCTCACGCTCCAACACGCCCGGCTGTCAACCGGGGAGCAGGTCGGGCTGATCCTGTTCGTCGCTGAGTTCGACGATGGCCCGCTGCACCGGCTTGACCATGGATTCATCCAGCAGGCCGTCGAAGTCGTCGAAGCGGCGCTGCTTGGCCCGATACGCGATGCGCACGGTGGTGAGATAGCGGTTGCTGGAGTGGCGAATCAGGCTTTCAGCCCGCTGCGCCAGATCCTTCGGGTTGAGGTCGATACCGCTTTGCATCAACAGACCGCTCATTTCCCTCACACTAAGTCAGCTCCCCTCAGCCCATGGCCGGAACCCTGGCGATCGACCTTGGCAGCACCACCACCGTGGTGGCCTGGCAAGAGGAGCGCGGGGAGCCCCGGCTGCTGGCCCTGCCGCCGTACAGCGGAGGCGATCCCTGTGCGGTCCCCAGCCTGCTGTGGCTGAGCCATCCCGGCCAGACCCATCCCCTGATCGGCCGTCAGGTGGTGGAGGCCGGCCTGGCTGACCGCAGCGGCCCGGGGCTCTGTCGGGATTTCAAGCGCTCCATCGGCCAGGCGCGGGAGGTCACCCCCGGCCTGACAGGCGCTGGCGAGTCAGGGAGCTGGCTGTCGCCTGAGGCGGCGGGGGATCTCCTGCTGCGACGGCTGTGGGAGGCCTTGCCCCCCGATCTGGAGCCGGCTCGACTCATCCTCACCGCGCCGGTGGAATCGTGCGCGGGGTATGGCCGCTGGTTGCGGGAGGTCTGCGCCGCGCTGCCCGTGGAGGAGATCGCCCTGGTGGATGAGCCCACGGCCGCCGCCATCGGTTCCGGGTTGCCCCCGGGGAGCCGGGTGCTGGTGGTGGATTTCGGCGGCGGCACCCTGGATGTCTCCCTGGTGGCCCTGCAGGGGGGAGAGGGGCGGGCGGCTCCGGTGGCCCAGCTTCTGCGCTTCGCGGGACGGGACCTGACGGGGAGCCGCCAGCGCTGGCGGACAGCGCGCGTCTTGGGAAAGGCCGGGGTGCCTCTCGGCGGTCGGGATCTCGACCGTTGGATCGCCGCCGATCTCTGCCCTGATCAGCCCTTGACGGCGGAGCTGCTGGGCCTCGCGGAAGCGCTCAAGTGCGCTGTGAGCGATCAGGAGGAGGCGTTGCGAATCCTGCCCTCCTCCGAGGGGGGGGGCGGGCGGGCGCTTCGCCTCACCCGCCAGGACCTGGAGAGGGTTCTGGAGGAGCGTGGCCTGCGGCGCATCCTGATCAGCCTGTTGGAGACCGTGGCCTCCGCCGCCCGCCGCGAAGGCTTCGAGCTGTCCCGGATCGACGCTGTCCTGCCGGTGGGGGGAAGCAGCCGTCTCCCCTGGCTGCGTCGCTTGATCCAGGAGTGGTTGCCGGAGGTTCCGCTCCGGGATGAACGTCCCGTGGCCGCAGTGGCCCTGGGCGCCCTGGCGCTGACGCCGGGGGTGCGCATCCAGGACGTGCTCAGCCAGGGGGTGAGCCTGCGGGTGTGGGATCAACGCAGCCGCTGCCATCTGTGGCATCCGCTGTTCGTGCCCGGGCAGCCCTGGCCCACCCCGCAACCCCTGGAGCTGGTGTTGGCCAGCGCGTCGCCCGATCAAGCGGAGCTCGAGCTCGTGCTCGGGACTCCCCTGGCGGAGGAGCGGCCGGAAGTGATCTTTGCCGCGGGGGTGCCCGTGATCCGTTCGATGGAGGCTGGTGCGGTCCGGGTGCGTCCCTGGGCGCAACCCCCGATCGTTCTGCCCCTCTCCCCGGCGGGTGAGGCAGGGGTGGATCGGCTGCGCCTGCGCTTCACGATCAACGTCCGCGGCGAGCTGGTGCTGGACGCGGAGGATCTGCTCAGCCGCTCCGCTCGGCCCAGCCAGGTGTTGGGGGTGGTGCGGTGAGGAGAAGGTCTGCTTGAGTGCGACAGCTGTCCTCCGTGGGCCGTGTCTCGACGCCTCGCACAGGTTCACCGCTGGGTTGGCATCCCGACCCTGGCCTTCGCCCTGGGCATGACCGGTCTGTGGGCCTGGAAGCAGCACCTCACGCGCCAGCTGCGGACCGCTTCGGCGGATCTGCGGTTGGAGCGCTGTCTCCAGTTGGAACGCCAACTGCAACCTCTGGAGTGGGTGCCGAGCCCACCGTCGGCGTCGGAAGATGCCGGCCGTTGCCGCCGCGAGGCCGCCCAGCGTCTCTGGAGCCAGAAAAGGATCGACCTGGCCCTGCGACTCCAGGCGGAGTTGGTGGGCTCCAGGGCCGTCACCAGCGCGGACCTTGAGCGGCTGCGGAAATGGAAGGCGGAGGTGCAGCGTTCCGCGTTGAAGGCGTTTGATCAGGGCAGCCTGGAGCGCGCCCTGTCCCAGCTCCGCCTGAGCGACACCAGCGGTCGTGATCCAGGCGTGGCGGCCATGGCCGAGCAGTTGCGTCAGATCTGGGGGAGCAACCAGGCGAGTCTCGCTCGCGCCGAGGCGATGGCGGCCAAAAACAAATGGTGGGAGTCGCTCGCCGCTCTCAATGCCATCCAACATCCCTACTGGCGCACTCGGAGCCAGCCGCTGCGCAAGCGCGTCGAGCAGCAGGTCGCCAGGCTCGAACAACGGCGAGTGGACACCCATGGGCCTCTGCCCTACGCGATACCGAAAGACAAGTTGGATGCCCTCGTGCGCCGTCAGATGGAGGCGGGCGTGCCGGATTGGCAAGCCTTTCGTCAGTCCTGTCGGGCTCTGGGGGGACGGGTGGTGGAGAAGGGGCCCGAAGCCACCTGCGAGCAATGAGGCGTCAGTGGCGGCCCGCGCGTGACAGGATGTCGCCGATTCGAGAGGGTGTATGCAGCCTGGTGATCGGGTACAGGTGTCGGCGAGCGTGGTGGTGTACACCCATCCAGAGCATCGGGGGCAACCCTTCGACCTCCAGGGTCAAGAGGGGGAGGTGGTGAGCGTGATCGACGGTTGGAAAGGGCGACCGGTGAGCCCCACGCTGCCGGTCGTGGTGGCCTTCGGAAAATTTCGCGCCCATTTCCGCGCCGACGAGCTCCTTCCGGCCTGAGCGCCCTTCCCGGGACCACCGTCACGGTTGATCAACGCTTTTGCGGGGAACCACCTCAGCGAGTGACACCCGCCGACTGAAACGGTCACGTTCAGGGATGGAGGAGATAGACGCCTTCCTGGCCATCCACCGCCTGCAGGCAGAGCTGGATCGATTCCTGGCGGGAGGTGGGCACCACGCGACCGCAGAAGTCAGGTTGGATCGGCAGCTCCCGGTGGCCGCGATCCACCATCACCGCCAGCAACACGCGACGGGGGCGACCCCAGGCCTGGAGCGCTTCCAGGGCCGCCCGGACCGTGCGCCCCGTGTAGATCACGTCATCCACCAGCACCACCAGCCGATCATCGACGCTGACGGGGAGGGAGGTGGCTTCCACCAGGCGGGTTCCCACGCGGTTCAGATCGTCGCGGTGGAAGGTGGGGTCGAGGCTGCCACACGGAATCGCGTGGCCAGTGATCGCTTGAAGCCGCTCCGCCAGCACCCGGGCGAGGGCCACGCCGCGGGTGGGAATGCCGAGGAGAAGAAGATCGCTGGAATCCGCAGACGCTTCCAGGACCTGGGACGCCAGTCGGTCCAAGGTGCGACGAAGTTCCTGAGCGGAGAGGATTTCGATGGGGGGGGAGCCCGCAGCGGAGAGGTTGTCGCCAGCGGGACTCGCGGAGACGGGATCAGGTGGGGGCGGATCCGTGGGGGAGTGGCTCAAGCAATCACCCCTCCGTCAAGAAAGTCGCCCCAACGTAAGCCAATCCTTACAGCTTCGCTTCCGCGCTCTGTTGTCCGATGTTCCCGAAACCTGACGGACTGTCGCTGGCTCCTGCCCCCGGGTGAGGCTGGTTGTAGTTTGGACTTGGTTGAGGTCACACCAGAGAGCAGGCCTAGGGTGAATCCAGTCCCTCCTTCCCAGCAGGCCCTCTCTCCGACGGCCACTCCTGTGGGATCTTCCGCGAGCACAAGGTTGCTCTCGACAGTTCCCCCCGCTTTCGCTGATTCTTCGCCCATCGCGCCGGTCGTGCTGACCATCCTTGATGGTTGGGGGTACAGCGCCACCAGTGCCGCCAATGCCATCGCCGTCGCGGATACCCCGGTGATGGATGCGCTGTGGGAGGCCTATCCCCACACCCTGATCGCCGCCAGCGGAGGGGCGGTGGGCCTCCCCGGGGATCAGATGGGCAATTCCGAGGTCGGACATCTGACCATCGGCTCCGGGCGCATCATCCGCCAGGAGTTGGTCCGGATCAGTCAGGCAGTCAAGGATGGCAGCCTGGCGGACACGCCAGCGCTCAACGAGCTGGCTGACACCCTTCTGGCGAACGGTCGCACCCTCCATCTGTTGGGTCTTTGCTCGGAAGGTGGCGTGCACAGCCACCTCGAGCATCTTGGCGGTCTGCTGCGGTGGGCCGCCCAACGGGGGTTGAGACAAGTCTGCGTGCATGTGATCACCGACGGTCGTGACACTCCGCCCACCAGTGCCCAAGCTGATCTCCAGCGGGTTCAACAGCTGTTGGCAGAGTCTGGTGTCGGGGAGATCACCACACTCTGTGGCCGCTATTGGGCCATGGATCGTGACAACCGGTGGGATCGCACCGAAAAGGCTTATCGCCTTCTCACCGAGGAGGGCCCGATCAGCACCCTCGCCCCCGAGGAGGTGCTCGCCCAGTCCTACGCCGATGACATCACGGATGAATTTCTGGAGCCCGTGCGCTTCTCGCCAAGCCTTCTGAAGGCTGGAGACGGTCTGATTTGTTTCAACTTTCGCCCCGATCGGGTGCGTCAGCTGATCCGTGCGCTGGTCTGTCCCGATTTTCATGGTTTCCCTCGGGAGCTTGTCACGCCCCTCCATGTCGTCACCTTCACCCAATACGAGCAGGGGCTTCCCGTGGCGGTGGCCTTCCCGCCAGAATCATTGGACGGTCTGCTGGGGCAAGTGGTCTCCGAGCATGGACTACGTCAATTTCGCACGGCGGAAACAGAAAAATATCCCCATGTCACCTATTTCATGAACGGTGGCATTGAGCAGGCCTTTCCTGGCGAAGACAGGCACCTGGTTCCTTCTCCACGCGTTCCCACCTATGACATGGCTCCCTCCATGTCAGCGGAAAAGCTAACCGAGAGTTGTATCGCTGCCATCAACAAGGGCATCTACTCCTTGGTGGTGATCAATTACGCCAATCCCGACATGGTGGGACACACAGGGCAGATTCCGGCCACGGCGGAAGCAATTGCCATGGTTGATCGCTGCGTGGGTCGCCTCCTCGAAGCCACCAATCGGATGGGCGGAACCATGCTCATCACGGCGGACCACGGCAATGCGGAGGTGATGCGCGGGCCGGATGGACGCCCTTGGACAGCGCACACCACCAACCCCGTCCCGGTGATTCTTGTGGAGGGAGAAAAGCGGCAGTTGCCTGGCCACGCCACGAATGTGCGCCTGCGGGAGGGCGGCGGCCTGGCGGACATCGCGCCGACGGTGCTGTCGATTCTGGGATTGCCCAAGCCCGCCCGCATGACCGGCGAATCGCTGATTGGCGTCGCCAGCTCCCCGGTCTCGTCGGACCGTTCCAGCAAGGCTGTGAGTGTTTGATCTCCTAAACTTGTCGCATGGTCAAATCCGCTCTTTCCTGGCTGTGGATGCTCTCCGGCATCCTTCTTGTCATCAGCATTCTCCTGCATAGTCCCAAAGGGGATGGGTTGGGAGGTTTGGTCTCTGGTAGCGGTGGGATGTTCTCCAGCGCCCGCAGCGCGGAAGCCACCCTCAATCGCATCTCCTGGACGTTGATGGCACTGTTCCTGTCTCTCGCCGTCATCCTCAGCGCTGGCTGGGTGGGCTGAAGCGCGTGTCCACCCGTCGTGAACTGATGAAGGTCAGCGTGGAACGGTTGATTCAAGGCCTGTTGGGTGCCCTTCCTCTGCTCAGTTGGGGTCAGCGCGCTGACGCTGCCTCCAAAGCCGCCGATCCACGCTGGGCGTTGAGCGAAGCGGAATGGAAAAAGCGTCTGTCCCCCCAGGCTTACAAGGTCTTGCGCCAGGAGGGCACGGAGCCTCCGTTCAGCAGCGCCTTGAACAAGGAAAAACGTCAAGGTCGCTTCCTCTGCGCTGGCTGTCGCTTGCCTCTGTTTTCCTCCAGCGCGAAATTCGACAGCGGCACCGGTTGGCCCAGTTTCTGGCAGCCCCTCTCAGATGCGGTGGCGACCAAGGTGGATTTCAAGTTGATCGTGCCGCGCACGGAATATCACTGCCGTCGTTGCGGTGGCCATCAGGGTCATGTGTTCAAGGATGGTCCCCGCCCGACAGGGTTGCGCTACTGCAACAACGGGGTGGCTCTGGTGTTTGAGCCGGCCGCTCAAGGTTGAGCCCACAACCGCGAGAGGCTTCCCGCTCCAGGCCTGTTCATTGCGGAAGATGTCCCTGACGGGGCTGTTGGCGGAAACCTGAGAAAATGGACGAATTCTTTCAGCTTGTGCTGACGGCATGGGAAGCCCCATCAGCAAGGAAACATTTTTGCAACGCGCCCGCGCCCGCTTTGCTGATCACTATGATTACAGTGAAATCGTGTATAAGAGTTATAAATCGCCGCTTCTTATTCGTTGTCGTCTCCATCCCGTCAAGCTGATCAGTATCACTCCTGAGAAGCATCTGCAAACCAGCGGAGGCTGCAAGTATTGTCTGCGCGAGAGTCGCATTCGCATGCTCGAGCGGGAGCTGCACCGGGCGCCAGCCGTTCGC
This sequence comes from Cyanobacteria bacterium K_Offshore_surface_m2_239, assembly GCA_016882305.1. Lineage (GTDB taxonomy): Bacteria > Cyanobacteriota > Cyanobacteriia > PCC-6307 > Cyanobiaceae > Cyanobium. Next base: position 17,749 of record VGQX01000019.1, on the reverse strand, counting down.
GAGCTCCCCGAGTCTCCGCAGCTGAAGCCGCCGAAGGAGCCATCGCTCGCTCCGGACGGGCTGGTTCCCCAGGATTCTTCGGTCTCCCCGCAATGGAGGGAGGCCATGCCAATGACGGTGTCCGCTGATGCCGACCCCGGGGACGACGGCCCCGTCGCGGGGTGAGGAGGGATGGCTGCGAGCCGATGGAAGCGGCTTGGCCTGAAGACTAGGCCCCACTTTCGACGTCTCACCCCATGGGCGATGGACGATGCCGCCTGGAGTCGTTGTCGGCTGGAGGCGGCACGGCTGTTCGAAGCAAGCTGGCCGGTGCGCTATCGCAATCGGCAGGGATTCATCGTTTACACCCCTCAGGGCGCATCTCTGGCCCGGGACGCTGACGAATTGACTCGCCAGCGCCAGGCCGGGATCTGCCCCGAAGATCGTTAACCGGCGAGGGCGGCGATGGGAACAGGACCAGATGTCTCCACGAGGGCGGTCAGTCGCTCGCGAGGATCATTCTCCACGCGCTTCACAGTGAACGGCTGATCGCCATAGAGCGTCGCCGCGGCTGCCTGCAGGTCAGGCTGAAGAGCCGCGAAAGCGTCCGCGGTGTTCGGAAGGCGCAGCCGATCATTGGCGGCATAGAGAAAGCGACCGCCGTCCAGGGTCAGGGCACCGTTGAGGCGGCTATCCGCTTCCAGCAGGCTGCCAAACAACGCTGTGCGTTTGGCAAGCTCCACGATTCGCTCAGAATGGCTCCCGTCAGAACCGAGTTTGCGTTGGGCGGAGAGACCAAATTGGCCACCGCCGTGCTCCATGGCGTAATTGATTTCGAAGCTGATCAACATGATCCCCGGACCATCAGGGACGTGGCGGTAGTCCGCCACATCAATCAAGGTGCCGGGCAAGGATTTCAAGCGAATCCAGTCATGAAAAATGGGAATGAAGCCGGTTTCATCAATCGCATTTTCACGGGCAAAGAATTTCAGATAAAAACGCTCAACATCCATTGCTGCAGCTGGGGGGGTGATCGTTGGGTGGGGGAGGGAGAATGGGCTGAGGACGGAGGGCTGGAGCGCTCAGCTCACGGGCACACGCGTCTCATACCACTGAGTGAAGGCACCAGGAGAGTTGATCCCAGCCTGCATCATGCGGGAGTGGCATTCGTAGGCTGCCTCAATGAACAGACGCGCTTCTTCCACAGCCTGACGTGCGCGATCAAAGGAGGCCGGAGCTTGGCGATTGTCATAGGCATTGAAAAGGTAGCTTGCAAATTTGCCCTTGACGAATGGATCAAAGAACAACTCAGTATCATAGAAATAGCGACGGAAGTCACGGATGATGACCGCTGCATCGTCAGCGATGTCCACGTTCTGTGCCTTCAAAACCGCCTGGGCAGCCTTGACCATCGCCGCCAGTGCTTTGTCCGCGGCTTGTTGCACATTCCCATTCATGTCTCCGCCATCCAGCAAGAGAGTGGCCTCAAAGTTGAGGCTTTCTGCCCTGGCGACGTCAAAATTGGTCAGGGAGACAACTTCACCTGCGCATTCGCCGATGCCGATATCACCAATCGTGTATTCACGGGCATCGCCCCAATCGGTGTAGAAGCTGGGATCCTCTGCGTAGGAGGGAACGTGGGTGAATGGCTGCACCCGTTCTTTGATATCTTTCTTGCCGATGCGATTAACAAACTGGGAGAAGGTTTCGCCCTGATTTTTCCCTTGGAGATAGAGATCAATCAGGAAATCAACGACCTCTGGCACCCGTTTTGTGGGGATCACCCCGAGAGATTGCCCGTAGTGAGCTGCGTTGTTGCTCCATTCGCCACCCAGGATCAGATGGAGATGGGGAACGCGGTGACGATCGATCAGACGATTGGAGCCGTAGAAGCCGATTTCGGCCACGGTGTGTTGGCTGCAGGAATTGAAGCAGCCGCTCACTTTGACGCGGATGTCCTTCAACGCCTCGTCGTATTGATAGCCCTTGTGGGCCAGGCGCTGCCGCAATTCGCCGGCCAGGCCGCGGGAGCTCGCAATCCCCAGCTTGCAGGTGTCAGTGCCCGGGCAAGCGGTCACGTCAGCGATGGTCTGGGCTCCAGGGGTGTGGAGCCGCAGAGCCTTGAGCGCGAGATAGAGGGCTGGCAGATCAGGTTCATGAACCCAGCGGAGCAGGAGGTTTTGCTCCACCGTGGTGCGGGTGGCGTCTGGCGTGAAACGACGGGCGACATCGGCGAGGCCGCGCATCTGCTGGGCGGTGAGGTCCCCCAGGGGGAGATTGAGCGTGACGCAGGCGAAGCCGGGTTGGCGTTGGACATAGATGTTGGTGGCTTTCCACTGGGCAAACGCCTCAGCGTCTTCGCCAAGATCGATCACCTGTCCGGCGGTCACAGGCTCAGGTCGCCCAGTTTCGCTGTACTGAGGAATCGCCTGCAGCCACTGGGTCCACTCGGGATCATTCTCCAGGGTGGCGCGCTCTTCCAGGACGAGACGGCGGAATTCGTCAATGCCCAGCTTCTGCACAAGGAATTTGATGCGAGCCTTGTTACGGTTTTTCTTCTCTCCCAGCCGCGCGTAGACACGCGCAATGGCCTGGGATAGAGGCAGCAATTCCTCAGGGGGCACGAAATCGTCGAACAGCTTGGCCAGGTGGGGCACCGCACCGAGACCGCCGCCAACATAAAGTTCAAAACCGATTTCTTCCTGGCCTTCGCGCTGACGCTTCTTGGCGATCAGGCCGAGATCATGCATGTAGGTCAGGCCGCAGGGATGTTGCGCGCAGCCGGAGAAGGCAATCTTGAACTTGCGACCAAAGTCTTGAACATCACGATGGCCGAGGAAATAATTTGCGGTCTCGTTGGCGTAACCGGTGACATCGAAGGCCTCATCACGGCAGACACCAGCGAGAGGGCAGGCGGTGACGTTGCGCACAGAGTTGCCGCAAGCTTCGCGCACCGTGATGCCCACGGCTGCCAGGCGGCGGTGCATGTCCGGCGTGTCCTCCAGGGAGAGGAAATGGAGTTGGATGTCCTGTCGAGTGGTGATGTGAAGGATGGAGTCGGAATATTCCTCGGCGATGTCTGCGAGGACTTCCATCTGCTCCGCGGAGAGTCCTCCGTAGGGAATCTTGATGCGCTGCATCCCTGGCGCTTCCCATTTCGTCTCTGGCCCCTTGGTCAGCTCGGGGTGAGGGAAGGCGATCTCCTGTGTTTTCTCGCCATCATGGCGAAAGCCATTGTCGTAGCGTTGACCATAAGCACCACGACGCAGACGCAATTCAGCAAAGACCTTGTCTTCGATTTTTCCCTGACAGCGCAACACCATTTGATTTTCAAAGGTATCGATCTCATCTGCCATCTGGGGAGGAATCTTCTCGGCCAGTTTGGCTTTCCAAGATTGGGGCTGGGTCGTGGTCATGCGTTGGCTATCTGGAGTGGGCAAATCTTGGGCGATTTGGTAGGTTTTGGTGGTCGCGTTTGCCATTCCCACCCATGCTAGGGGGTGGGGTTGATGGCGCCGCCCCTCATGGGGGGATTTAGCAGTCTCTTAACAATCCCTGACACGGGCTCGCGGAACGAGCCGGAGAGCAGTCCCGGGGCCGCGGCGGCCCGCGGGGCTGGCAGGGGGCGGGAGCGCTTCAGCCGCCAGCGAGGCCGTGGAACGGATCGTGCGACTTGAGGGGGTGAGAGCGGGAACGCGTGGCGGACAGAGCGCGGTGGCCTCGGTTGCCAGGATTGTGCCACCGCGGTTTCACCCTCTCTCCGATCATGCCCCTCCTTTCTCTTCGACCTGTTGATGTGGTGCTGGCGCGTCACGGGGAAACGACCTGGAGCCTGTCAGGCCAGCACACTGGCGCCACGGACCTTCCGCTGACTCCAGCCGGGGAGGCGGCCGCTCGGGCCTTGGGGCCTGTGCTGGGATCTCTGAGCTTCGCGCGGGTGTGGGCCAGCCCGCTGGAGCGGGCGCGACGCACCGGCGAGCTGGCTGGTTACGGCCCGCGCTTGGTGCTGGACCCGGACCTGATGGAGTGGAACTACGGCGCCTATGAGGGGCGAACCAGCGCCGAAATCGGAGCGGAGACCCCGGGGTGGCTGGTGTTTCGCGACGGTTGCCCCGAAGGTGAGAGCCCCGATGCGGTGGGGGCGCGGGTGGATCGGGTGATCGCGCGGCTGCGCCAGGGGCCGGGGCCGACGCTGTTGTTTTCCCATGGCCACCTGCTGCGGGTGTTGGCGGCTCGTTGGTTGGGGCTGCCTCCCCTGGCGGGCCAAAACTTCCTGCTCGACACCACGACGATCAGCGTGCTCAGCGACTATCGGGGCACGCCAGCGTTGGGATGTTGGAATGCGCCTTTGGCCTGAAACCCAGGCGATTTGTTTCCAGGCCTGCCTCCCTTCAGACCAAAAAAAGGGAGGGCTTTCGCCCTCCCGGATGAATGTTTCCCCCCAGGAGATCCCCGAGGGGAATGGAGACATCGATCAGTAGTCGAAGTCGCCGCCGCCCATGCCGCCGCCAGCGGGGGCAGCTTCCTTCTTCTCAGGAAGGTCGGCCACGATGCACTCGGTGGTGAGCACCATGCCGGCAATCGACGCGGCATTTTGCAGACCGGAGCGGGTCACCTTGGCGGGGTCGACGATGCCAGCGGCCAGCATGTCGACATACTCGCCAGTGGCGGCGTTGTAGCCCTCGTTGAAGGGCTTGTTGCGCACGTGCTCGGCGATCACAGCCCCGTTGGCGCCTGCGTTTTCCGCGATGCGCTTGAGGGGAGCGTTGAGGGACGCGGCCACGATGTGGGCGCCGATCAGCTCCTCGCCGGCGAGATTGGCGGCGGCCCACTCTTCCAGGGCGGGTCCAAGATGGGCCAGGGTGGTGCCACCGCCGGGAACGATGCCCTCCTCAACGGCCGCCTTGGTGGCGTTGATGGCGTCTTCCAGGCGGAGCTTCTTGTCCTTCATCTCGGTTTCGGTGGCCGCGCCCACCTTCACCACAGCCACACCACCGCTGAGCTTGGCCAGCCGCTCTTGCAGCTTCTCTTTGTCATAGGAGGAATCGGTTTCCTCCATCTGGGAGCGGATCTGCTCGCAACGGGCCTTCACCGCCGCCTCGTTGCCTTCGGCCACGATGGTGGTGGTGTCCTTGTTGATCGTGATCCGACGGGCGGTGCCCAGGGAGTCGATCTTGGCGTTCTCCAGCTTGAGGCCGGCATCTTCGGTGATCAGCTGGCCGTTGGTGAGAACGGCGATGTCCTCGAGCATGGCCTTGCGGCGATCGCCGAAGCCAGGGGCCTTGACGGCGGCCACGTTGAGCACGCCCCGCAGGCGGTTGACCACCAGGGTGGCCAGGGCTTCCTTCTCGATGTCCTCGGCGATGATCAGCAGGGGCTTGCCGGTCCGAGCGATCTGCTCGAGAACGGGCACCAGATCTTGAACCAGGGTGATCTTCTTGTCGGTGATCAGGATGTAGGGCTCATCCAGCACCGCTTCCATGCGCTCGGTGTCGGTGGCGAAGTAGGGGGAGATGTAGCCCTTGTCGAAACGCATGCCCTCGGTGACCTCCAGCTCGGTGGTCATGGACTTGCCTTCCTCCAGAGAGATCACACCCTCCTTGCCCACCTTGTCCATGGCATCGGCGATCATCTGGCCGACTTCCTCATCGTTGCCAGCGGAGATGGCACCCACCTGAGCGATGGCCCGGCTGTCGCTGATCGGCTTGGCATGCTCCTCGATCTTGCTGACGAGGAATTCGGTGGCCTTGTCGATGCCGCGCTTCAGGGTGATCGCATTGGCGCCAGCGGCCACGTTGCGCAGGCCTGCCTTCACCATGGCGTGGGCCAGAACGGTGGCGGTGGTGGTGCCGTCACCGGCGGCATCGTTGGTTTTGCTGGCGGCCTGGCGAATCAGGGCGACACCTGTGTTTTCAATGTGATCTTCGAGCTCGATCTCTTTGGCGATGGTGACACCGTCATTAATGATTTGGGGAGCCCCAAACTTTTTCTCCAGTACGACGTTGCGGCCCTTGGGACCAAGGGTGACGGCAACGGATTCGGCCAGGATGTCAATACCCCGCTCCAGGGCACGACGCGCTTGCTCGTTGTAGATGATTCGCTTAGCCATGATGTCTAATGATGTTGAAGGTTGAGGTGAGGTAAGAAAGATTGAGTGTGAGGGTAAGCAATCAGTTCACGACAGCAAGTATGTCCTTCTCGGAGAGAAGCACATACTCATCAGTGCCGAGTTTGATGTCTGTGCCCGCGTACTTGCTGTAGAGGACGCGATCGCCGATGCTGACCTCAGGAGCCTGACGGGAACCATCTTCATTGCGCTTGCCAGGGCCCACCTGAACGACCTCGCCAACCTGGGGCTTTTCCTTGGCCGTGTCAGGCAGAAGGATGCCGCCAGCTGTGCGCTCTTCAGATTCAGACACCTTGATGAAAATGCGGTCGCCAAGGGGTTTGACCGTGGTGACGCTGAGGGAAACAGCTGCCATGGGGGATGGGAGAGAGGAAACAACAGGCATTGCTGAAGGGCGGAGACGATGGCCAAGGGGCCGATCTGGCACTCACGCCCTTCGAGTGCCAACCTATGCGCTCGCCACCTCCCCGGGAAAGGCTTCTCCTGTGCGGGTGACCGAACCGGAGCGCTGCGGCGTCTGGAAGGGTCGCTCGCCGTCTGGAAGGGCCGCGCGCCATCCGGACCACGGGCGCGTCCATCCGGCGGCGGACTCGCCAGCGGGGGGCCGCGCAGTGGTAAGGTTGCGCCGCTTCAGCGGGTCTGGAGATCCGCTCCGTCCTCCCGCCCATCTCCCTTTTTTATGGCAGCCGCTGCACCCGCCGCTTCCGGCACGACAGGCATTGTTAAGCAGGTGATCGGGCCGGTGCTCGATGTGGAATTTCCCGCCGGCAAGCTCCCCAGGATCTACAACGCTCTTTTGGTCAAGGGCAAAAATTCCGCTGGGCAGGACATTGCCCTGACCGCTGAGGTGCAGCAGCTGCTGGGAGATCGTCGCGTTCGCGCTGTGGCCATGAGCAGCACCGATGGTCTCGTGCGCGGCATGGATGCTCTCGACACCGGCTCACCCATCTCCGTGCCCGTGGGCGAAGCCACCCTCGGCCGCATCTTCAACGTGCTCGGCGAACCGGTGGATGAGCGGGGGCCTGTCAATTCGAGCCTGACCGCGCCCATCCACCGCGAAGCTCCCAAGCTGACCGAGCTGGAAACCAAGCCCAAGGTGTTTGAAACGGGAATCAAAGTAATTGACCTCCTCGCTCCCTATCGCCAGGGTGGCAAGGTGGGTCTGTTCGGTGGCGCCGGTGTGGGCAAGACCGTGTTGATTCAGGAATTGATCAACAACATCGCCAAAGAACACGGTGGGGTTTCGGTGTTTGGTGGCGTGGGCGAGCGCACCCGCGAAGGAAATGATTTGTACGAGGAATTCAAAGAGTCGGGCGTGATCAACGCCGATGATCTGTCCAAGTCCAAAGTGGCGCTCTGCTACGGCCAGATGAATGAGCCCCCCGGAGCTCGCATGCGCGTCGGCTTGTCGGCGCTCACCATGGCGGAGCACTTCCGTGATGTGAACAAGCAGGACGTGCTGCTGTTCATTGATAACATCTTCCGTTTCGTGCAGGCCGGCTCCGAAGTTTCCGCTCTCTTGGGGCGCATGCCTTCCGCCGTGGGCTATCAGCCCACCCTCGGTACGGACGTTGGCGAACTCCAGGAGCGCATCACCTCCACCCTTGAAGGGTCGATCACGTCAATTCAGGCTGTGTATGTGCCGGCGGACGACCTGACGGATCCCGCCCCCGCCACCACCTTTGCCCACCTGGATGCCACCACCGTGCTCAGCCGCGGTCTGGCCTCCAAAGGCATCTATCCCGCTGTGGATCCTCTGGACTCCACCAGCACCATGCTTCAGCCCGCTGTGGTGGGTGACGAGCACTACCGCACCGCGCGCGCCGTGCAAAGCACGCTGCAGCGTTACAAGGAACTCCAGGACATCATCGCGATCCTCGGTCTCGATGAACTGTCTGAGGATGACCGCCGCACGGTGGATCGGGCACGCAAGATTGAAAAATTCCTCTCCCAACCCTTCTTTGTGGCCGAGGTGTTCACAGGCATGCCTGGTAAGTATGTGAAGTTGGAAGAAACCATCAAGGGCTTCCAAATGATTCTCGCTGGTGAACTCGACAATCTTCCTGAAGCGGCGTTCTACCTGGTGGGCAACATCGATGAGGTGAAGGCCAAGGCGGAAAAGATTGCCGCAGACGCCAAGAAGGGTTGATCAGATGACCCTCACTTTGCGTGTTCTGGCTCCTGATCAGAGCGTGTTTGATGGACCGGTGGATGAGGTGATTCTCCCCAGCGCCACCGGTCAGTTGGGAGTCCTCACCGGCCACGTGTCCTTGCTCACCGCCCTTGACAGCGGCGTGTTGCGTCTGCGGGAAGGCAGTTCTTGGAGATCCATTGCGCTACTTGGCGGCTTTGCCGAGGTGGAGTCCAATGAGGTCACCGTGTTGGTGAATGGCGCGGAACTGGGCAGCAGCATTGATGCCGCCAGCGCCGAACGAGAGTTTGAAGCCGCCGAACAAGCGGCTCGGACTTTCGAAGGCCAGGCTCCCAGTCCGGAGAAGTTGAAGGCGCAGGACGCTCTGGCTCAGGCCCGGGCGCGCCTTGCGGCCAGCCGCGGCGCCTGAAGCATCGCGAGCGTGTCGGCCCTCGGCATCCTTTGACACCACGTCTGTTCCTGGATACGGCAGATCAAGAGGCCTGGGCTTCGCTCTGGCCTCTTGGCTTGTTTCGGGGCATCACCACCAATCCCACCCTGCTTCGCCGCGCGGGTCGGACCTGCAACCGAGAGGGTTTGCTGACTCTGGTGCGCGCGGCCGAGGCGCTCGATTGCCATGAGCTCCATTTGCAGGCCTGGGGGGGCACGGAGGCGGAGTTGTTCGCGTGCGGCCAGGAGTTGCTGGCCATGGCTCCGGCGATTGTGGTGGTCAAGCTTCCGATGACAGATCCCGGTTTGCGGGTGGCCAGACGCTTGCTCAGGGCTGGCGAGCGGGTGACCCTCACCGCCTGTTACAGCATCCCGCAGGCGTTGGCTTCAGCAGCCCTCGGTGCCACCTATGTGGCTCCTTATCTGGGGCGCATCAGCGATGACGGTCGTGATGGATGCGGCGAAGTGATCATGATGGGGCGCTGTTTGCGGGCCCTTGCGTCCTCGACGCGGCTGCTTGTGGCCAGCCTGCGTTCGCTGGAGGACCTCACCCGATTGGCCGCCGAAGGAGTCGACACCTTCACCCTCTCGCCGCAGCTGGCTCGGCAGCTGTGGTGCCACAGCGCCTCCGAGGCCGCCGCGGCCCGATTTGAACAGGATGCCCGGGAAACGACGTCAGGGGATCAAGGGCTGACGAGGGCTTGATTCCCTGAGCAGCGCCACTTGATCTCATGAGCAGCTTCAATGGACCGCCGGATCCAACCCTCGCCAAGGGGTGATTTTCCCCGGGGTTCACTTGCCATAGGGTGATTCGCCGGGGTTCCCTTGCCATGGGATTAGTCGCCGAGGGTCGCTAACCGAGGGACGCTCGCCAGCCCAAGCCCTCCAGTGCGGTGAAGGGCTTTGAGCCGAATCCTCAGCCCGCCCTCACGCACGGGAACGCAACGCTTGCTGTCCACGCGTGAAAAGGGGGAAGCCCGCAAGCCGAACGATCTGGATTGATCAGGCGGTTCCGCAGAAGGTGACGTCGGGGAACTTGAGTTTGGCCTCTTCCAGGCTCTTGCCGCGCCCTTCTTCCTGCCAATAGTTGATAACTTCAGTGGCTTTGTTGAGAACCTCCACGCGTTCGTTATCGGTGATCCAGCTCTTGCGCTCCAATTCTTTCTTCAGGGTTTCCCAGGCATCCTCGCGAGGCCAGAAGAAGTAGGCCGTCAGCGGGCTGGGCCCGCCGCCAACGATCTGATCCACCGCCAGGGCGACGTTATCGGGAAGCCAGAGAATCTTGAGCAGGAATCGACCTTCATCCGGTTTGGGGGTGTAACCGGAGGGCACGCCATCTTCATCAATGGTGGCTGTGGCCAGGGCGGCGCTGCCCCCGCGCATCACCGGACGGGCGGGGATGGGATCCGCAGCCGCTGGCAACTCCACCGCAATCTCGGTGGCGGCCACTCCCTTGGCCGATTGGCCATCCCGTTCTGAAACCATCGTCGTCTCGGCGCCCAAGGCCAAAGTGCAAACAGGTAACCTACCAGCCGGAATGACCCATTCCGTTTCCTCGTCGGCGTCACGGATGGAGCCCACACCCGCCAAGGCCATCCTTCTGTTTGACATCGACGGCGTCCTGCGCGACGTGAGTGGCAGCTACCGGCGCGCCATCCAGGCCACGGTGCGGCATTACAGCGGGTGGACCCCGGATCCGTCCGCCATCGACGCCTTGAAGGGCGAAGGACTCTGGAACAACGACTGGGAGGCGAGCCTTGAGCTCCTGCGCCGTCATCGCCAGGGCGGCGGGACGGAAGCCCGGTCCGCGGACGGCGCGGATCCCCTGCCGCCGCTGGACGACCTGGCGGCGGTGTTCAGCGGTTTCTATTTCGGCGGTGATCCCTGGGGACCCCCCTCCCGGTGGCAGGGCTTCATCCGGGACGAGGACCTCCTGGTGGAGACCGCGTTCTTCCATGCGCTCAGCGGGGCGGGAATGGCCTGGGGCTTCGTCAGCGGCGCGGAGGGACCGTCCGCGCGCTTTCTTCTGGAGGAACGGCTGGGATTGCGCCATCCCCCCCTGGTGGCGATGGAGGATGCGCCGCAGAAGCCCGATCCGAGCGGTCTGTTGGCCTTGGCCGAGCGTCTCGCCGCCAGCTGGGAGCAAGGCCTCGGCTCCGAGACGCCCCCCGTGGTCTACCTGGGCGACACGGTGGCGGATGTGGAAACCGTTCATCGCGCCCGGCGGCAGCGGCCGGATCAGCGCTTCCTGGCCTTGGCGGTCGCCCCGCCCCACCTCCACGGGCCGGAACGGTTGGAGCAGCGGCGGGCCTATGAGGAACGGCTGCGGGCCGCCGGGGCCGACCACCTGCTCCGCCACACCCGGGACCTGGCCCACGCGCCCGGCGAGCTCCTCTCCACACTCCTCGATCGTCAGGGGATGGCTCCCGGCGGTTGAGCCCCCGGCACGTCGTTCGCGACCGGGCCCTTCAAAGCCCGTGGAGCAGGGCCATCTCCGCCGCGGCCCGCACGACCAGCCCATGCCGCTCCACCAGCGGGCCGAGGGTGTCATAGCCCCCTCCGATCACCGTGGCCACGGGCACCCGCTGCCGCAGGCAGGTTTCCAGCACCATCCGCTCCCGCTGCAGGAGGCCCAGGTCGGAGAGGCACAGGCGGCCGAGACGGTCCTGGCGATGGGGATCCACGCCCGCGTTGTAGAAGACCAGATCGGGGCGCACCTGGCTGAGCAGATCGGGCAACACCGCCGCCACCGCCGCCAGGTAGGGGCCATCCTCCATGCCGTCTGGAAGCGGGAGATCGCAGTCGCTCTGGCCCTTGCGCAGGGGGAAGTTGCGCTCGGCGTGGGCGGAGAAGGTGAACACCCGCGGGTCATCGGCGAACAGGCTGGCGGTGCCATCCCCTTGGTGCACGTCCAGATCGACCACCAGCAGGCGTCGCACCAGCCCCTCCGCCAGGAGCGCCCGCGCCGCCACGGCCACGTCGTTGAAGATGCAGAAGCCGCTGCCCGCCTCGGCGAAGGCGTGATGGGTGCCGCCCGCGAGGTGGCAGGCCAGGCCATGGCGCAGGGCCAGCCGGGCCGTCAGGACGGTGCCCCCCACCGCCAGCCAGCTGCGTCGCACCACCGCCGGGGTGGCGGGCAGTCCGATGCGGCGGGCTTCGGGCCGGCTCAGGCGCTGGCGGGCGAAGGCCTCGTGGTAGCTGCGGGGATGCACGAGCTCCAGCCAGCGGCGCGGCACGGGCAGGGGCTGGTGCAGCCGGGCGGGATCCAGCAGCTCCAATCGCTGGAGATGCTCCACCAGAAGGCGGAACTTCGCCATGGGGAAGCGGTGGTCCTGCGGCAGCGGCGCGGAATAGGCCGGGTGATGGACGAGCGGGAGCCTCACCAGGCGGGATCGTCCCAGGGCTCCACGGTCAGCGGCTCCGCGCTGGCGGGCACGCCGCTGACACAGGCGCGCACGGTGTCGCCATCGACCGTGATCTCACAGGCGCCGCAGCTGCCTCCCAGGCAGCCGGTGGGAATGGGGCAGCCAGCGGTTTGGGCGGCGGCCAGCCAGTCGGTTCCAGCGTCGACGGTCGTCTGGAGGCCATTCGGCCAAAGGAGGGTTGTGCGCGCGAGGGCGGGCACGCTCCGCCCTGCGGGCCTCGGCTGGGTCGTTGGCGCCGCCTCCGTCATGGCCTCCCCGTCAATGGCTCCAAGTTGACATGGGTGGCGAAGGCGTCCGCCAGGCGGTCGAGCAGGAGCTCCCGCTGGCGGCTGTGGTGGGGCTGCGCCTCGCTGAGGGGGGGGAGCTGGCGGCGGTGACGGAGCTGATTGAGCCAGCGCCGCCGCCAGGGCCCGTTGTCGAAGATGCCGTGGAGATAGGTGCCGGCCACGATCCCCCCCCGGCAGCCCTCGGCTCGCACCCAGCCCAGCTCGGGATCAGCGCTGAGGGGTTGGCAGGCCAAGCCGTCCGTCCCGTCGAGCGGGTTGCTGCGACCGCGATGCAGCTCGAACCCCTCGATCTCCAGGGTGTCGAACGCCAGGGGGGCGGCCTCCCGGGGGTTGCTCTCCAGGGGTGTGACGGATCCGCCGGGCGCGGGCGGCCAGAGGGCGAGGGCGCGGCGCTGGCGCAACACCTTGCCGCTGGCCATCACCGTGCGCAGGGGCAGCAGGTCGAGGCCGGCGGCGGTGGCGTCACCGCTCCCCTCCAATCCATCGGGATCGCGGAGCTCCCGGCCAAGCATCTGCAGGCCACCGCAGAGGCCGAACACCTGGCCCCCCGCCGCCACGTAGTGCCGCAGCGCTTGGCCCAGGCCGCTGGCGCGCAGGGCGGCCAGATCCCGAAGGGTTTGCTTGCTGCCGGGGATCACCACCGCATCGGGCTGGCCCAGCTCCTGGCCGGGCCGGAGCCAGCGCAGGCTCACGCTCGGTTCCGCCTCCAGTGGATCGAGATCGGAGAAGTTGCTGAGGGAGGGCAGCTGGAGCACCGCGAGCTCCAGCTCGGCGGCGCGTTTCCGGCCGCGGCGTTCGAGGAGATCCAGGGAATCCTCGGGGGGGAAGAGCTCATCCAGCCAGGGCATGACGCCCAGGACGGGAAGGCCGGTGTGCGCCTCAAGCCAGCGGCGCCCGTCCTCGAACAGCTCGCGACGGCCGCGAAAACGGTTGATCAACACGCCCTTGATCAAGGGACGCTCCACGGGCCGCAACAGGGCCAAGGTGCCCACCACCTGGGCGAACACGCCGCCGCGCTCGATGTCGGCCACCAGGAGGCACTGGGCCCGCAGGTATTGGGCGAGGCGCAGGTTGGTGAGGTCGCGGGGCTGGAGGTTCACCTCCACCGGGCTGCCGGCCCCCTCCAGCACGAGGCGCCCGTCGGGATGACGCTGCCGCAGGTCGCGCAGGCCCTGGCGGATGGCGGCCCAGCCCGGCCGGAACCAGTCGCGGTAGTAGGTCTCGGCCCGGGTGGCGCCGACGGAGCGTCCGAGGTGGATCACCTCGCTCGTGCTGTCGCCCTGGGGTTTGAGCAGCACGGGATTCATGGCGCAGCGGGGTTCGAGCCCGGCGGCCCAGGCCTGAAGGGCCTGGGAATAGGCCATTTCGCCCCCCTCGGGATCCACCCAGGCGTTGTTGCTCATGTTCTGCCCCTTGAACGGCAGCGGCTGGTCGCCCTGGCGGTGGAGCACCCGACACAGGGCGGCGCTCATCAGCGACTTCCCCGCCCCGCTGCTCGTGCCGAGAACCATCAGGGGCCCGGGGGCGCTCACGGGGCGGGGGCGGGGAGAGGGGTGCCGCGCTGGGGAACGAACACCAAACCATCCGGGCCGCGCTGGAGGGCGTAGAAAATTTCGCGCTGGCCAGCGCTGGGGTTGGCCCGGGTGTCCCCGGATGCGTAGAGGGGGAATCGCCGCACCAGTCCCCTCGGGGTCAGTTCAAACCTGTCGTGTCCCTGATAGCCCTCCAGCAGCGGACCGCTGAGGTCGGGCAGGGCGATGGGTTCGAGGCGGCGACCGGGACCGGCGCTCCAGGCCTGGACGCTCCCGTAGCTGCCGCTGCCGACGCTGCGCACGCTCACCACCAGCTCGGGATGGCCATCCCCGTCGAGATCCGCCGCGTTGGCCTCCACCACCTGGCCGATCAGCTCCTGCTTCACGGGGCGGTAGGGCTGCCGCCCCCGCTTGGCCCGCACCTGGAGGAGCTGGATGGACCCCTCATCCGTGGCGTTGATCTCAAAAGTCACGTATTGCTGACGCAGGCTGGCGCGGTAGGGAACCGCCCAGGCCGCCGCTCCCACCAGGGTGGGGAGCAGAAGCGCCAGCACCCGAAACCGTTTCATGGACTGCCCCGCAGCTCCCTCAGCCTAGGAAGTTGCCCTCGGCAGGGCCGCGCCGCAGCCGGGGAGCGCCCGCCCGCGATCGGACCCGACTGGCCATGGCATCACTGTTGATCGCCAGCGTCGTTATAATTCCCCCACTTATGTTTCCCCCTCACCGATGGCTGTCAGCTATCCCCGCAAGGTTCTCAACAGCATCGGTCCCAAGGAGGTGTTCACCGAGGTGGTGAAGGAGCGCAAGGCTCAGGTGTTGTTCCTCAACAGCTACCGCTTCAACGAGCAGCGCTCCTGCGCTGAGCTCACCAATCTGCTGGAGGCTTTGGACGGCAAGCCGCAGGAACTGTGCCGAGAGATTTCTCATCACATCAACGACGAGGCGCGCCACGCGGTCTGGCTCACCGATCTGTTGTGCGAGCTGGGGGAGGACATCGGCAACCCGAAAAGCGGTTCTTACATCGATGAACTCAATGCCTTGTTTGACAAGGGAGCGGATGCGGTGCAACAGGAGGATGGGCTGATCTCCGCCCTGGCCTCGATCAACGCCACCGAAAAGCGCGGCTGCCAGACCTTCTCCGCCCACATCGCCGCCTTGCGGCAGGCGCCGGCCACGGAGGAGAACCAGCGGATTCGCGAAACCCTGGAAAAGATCCTTCCCGAGGAAGCGGGCCACGTGCGTTGGGGAAGCCGCTGGCTGGGCCAGATCGCCAGCCGCAGCCCGGAGCATCGCCAGCGGGTCAATGCCGCCAAGAGCAAATACGCCTTGATCGAGCAGGCCGCCTTTGAGGCGGTGATGGACATCACCGCCGGGGCTGAGCTGCGCCGGCTGGGGCATTTGGTGGAGATCGCCAACACCCTGCCCGCCTGGGAGCGTCCCGGCTATGTGTTGGAGCGCCTGCCCCAGGCGCTGCTGGCTCCCAACCTGCAGAAGTCGCGCCTGTTCGCCGTGCAGCGCGTGTTGGAAGACAAGCCAGAGAAGCTGGTGGAGCAGTTCATTCCTATGTTCCTCAGCGGTCTGCGCCACCCGCGGCCCCCCATGGCCACGAGCCAGAACTGAGGCTTCAACAGATGCGGGGCAGGAGCTCGCCGCTGGGCGGGAGCAACACCCGTTCGCTGCCGTAGCGGGTGCGGAGCACCACCCTCGGCTCTCCCTCCCGCACCTCACCGATCCACCGCCCCCCGAGGGGGGCCAGGTGGTGCAAGGCCCCATCCAGGTGGTTTGGCGGCACGACCGCGACGAAGCGCCCTCATTGGCCAGGTGGAGGGGATCGAAGCCGAGGAGCTCGCAAGCTCGACCGATGGAGGGTTGCACCGGGATGGCGTCTTCGTCGAGGTGGAAGGTGACGCCGGCGGCGCAGGCCAGTTCATGCAGGGCGCTGGCCAGTCCCCCGCGGGTGAGATCGCGAAGGCAGTTCAGCTGAAGGCCCGCCCGCAGGCAGCGCTCCACCGCCGGCCAGAGGGGGGCGCAATCGCTGAGGACCGGAGGATCGAGGGCCAGTCCGTGACGCGCGGCGAGGATCGCCAGGCCATGACGTCCCAGATCGCCGCTCACCAGCAACTGATCCCCCACCGCGATCGCGCCGGGTTCGATGGGGCTGGGGCTTTCGATCACGCCGAGGCCGCTGGTGGTGACGAACAGCCGGTCCGCCTTGCCGCGCTCCACCACCTTGGTGTCGCCGGTGACGATGGCCACGCCACAGGCGGCGGCCGCCCGGGCCATGGAGGCGACGACGCGGCGCAGGCAGGGCAGGTCGAGGCCCTCCTCCAGGATCAGGGCGACGCTGATGCTGGTGGGACGGGCGCCGGCCATGGCCAGGTCGTTGGCGGTGCCGGTGATTGCCAGCTGGCCGATGTCGCCCCCGGGAAATTCCAGGGGATGGACGACATAGCTGTCGGTGGTGAAGACCAGGGCGCCGGGGGGAAGCCGCAGGCTGGCGGCGTCGTGGAGCGGCTGGGCGGGGTCGCTGTAGAGACAGCGCAGCTCCCGGTCGATCAGCGTTTGCGTCAGGGTGCCGCCCCCGCCGTGGCCGAGGCGGATGCGCTCCGGTTCGTCGGCGGAGGCCGCCGCAGGCGTGGACATTCCCGGGGCGAAGTCCGGAGTGGTCATCGGCGGTAGCGATGCCAGGCGGCGCAGGCTCCCTCGCTGGAGACCATCGGCGCGCCCAAGGAGTGGTCCGGCGTGCAACGCGTGCCGAAGGCGGCGCACTGGTCCGGGGTGGCGCGCCCCCGCAGGACAGCGCCGCTGATGCAGACCGGCTCCCGGGGTTCCTCGGGGAGGGGAAGGGCAAAGCGCCGCCGGGCGTCGAGGGCGTCGTAAGGGGGCCGCAGGGCGAGGCCACCGCCGGGGATGGGCCCCAGCCCTCGCCAAACTTGATCCACGGGCTGGAACACCTCCTCCAGCAGGGCGCGGGCGGCGGGATTGCCCTCGGGGCGCACCACGCGGCCGTAGGCATTGGCCACCCGCGCCTGGCCCGCCTCCAGAAGATCCACCGCCTGGCTGAGGCCCGCCAGCAGCTCCTCCGGCGCGAAACCCGTCACCACCACCGGCACCTGAAACCGCGCCACGAGAGCCTCCAGTTCAGCGGTGCCGAGCACGCCGCAGACGTGGCCCGCCGCCAGGAAGGCCTCCACGGTGTTGGCGGGATCGGCCAGGATCGCCTCCATGGCGGGGGCCACCCGCACGTGGGCGGCGAGCAGGGAGAGGTTGCACAGGCCGAGGGCCTTGACCTGTCGGGCCAGGAGGGCCGTGGCCGGGGCGGTGGTCTCAAACCCCACGGCGAGAAAGACCACCTGGTGATCGGGGGCGCCGCGGGCCAGGGCCAGGGCGTCGAGGGGGCTGGTGAGCAGGCGCACCTCCCCGCCCGCCGCCCGGGCCGCGAGCAGATCCAGCCCAGGCCGCGTGCCGGGCACGCGCGCCATGTCGCCATAGGTGCAGAGGATCACGCCAGGGGTGCGGGCCAGGGCGATGGCGTCGTCGATGGTGGCGGCGGGGGTGACGCAGACGGGGCAGCCGGGGCCATGGTTCAGGCGCAGGCCGGGAGGCAGCAGTTGATCCAGGCCCCAGCGCAGGAGGCTGTGGGTTTGGCCGCCGCAGACCTCCATGAGCGTGCGGGGGCGGCTGAGGCGCTCGGCCAGGCGCCGCGCCAGGGCGGCCACGGTGTCGGCGGAGGCCGCGACGCTGGGGGGGCAGCCGGTCACCAGGGTCCGGAGGCCTCAAGGGCGTCATCCGGCGCGAAGGATTGCAGCATGCGCATG
>VGQX01000018.1 GCA_016882305.1 Cyanobacteria bacterium K_Offshore_surface_m2_239 | reverse complement strand
ATGAGTTGGTGGCAGGCGGAAGTCTCTGCCAAGGCCATCGAGTATGCCACGCAGACGATCGCATTGAATCCCAAAAGTCCAGATCACTGGTCTTCTGTAAATTTCGCGGCATCGCGGATGATTGATTCAGTGGCGACGCGGTCGCTGCCCAGGATGGACAGGCGGCCAATCAGGCCCGACGCTTCCAGCTGCCTCGGGAGTTTTCGGCGCATTCGCGGTCGCGCCCATCCCCCACCCCACCCCCCACAAAAAAGCCCCGGCTCGACCGGGGCTCATGAGGTGAGGTCTGAGGTCTGGGGGCCGGTTCAGCTCACGCTCCAGACGCCACCGGCGATCTTCACCAGGGGGGAGACGATGGTGGTGCTGCAGAGGAACCAGGCGAAGGCCGCGCCGCCGCATCCACCGAGCCAGAAGCCGCTGGCGAATTCCGCCCAGCCGGCTTTGGTGAACAGGTCGGCAGGGGGATTGTCGATGGTGGCGTCCGGGGGCTGCACGTTGGGGCCGCGGCCGGCGGTGCCATAGATCGACAGGCACACCGTCAGGATCGACACCAGGCCGATCGTGGCCAGCAGGCCGGCGGTGTTGGCGTACTCGGTCAGGCGCAGGGGACCGGTCAGGGCGAAGGGGCCAAACAGGAAGAAGCCATGGGCCATGCCCACTTCCAGACCGCGCCGGTTCGGCGACAGGGAGGGGCGATAGGCCGGCAGGGCATTCAGGAAGGCCTTGGTGAAGTAGCTGCTGTTGACGGGCGTCGCCAAGTTGCCGACGCAGGGGTCGGCCACGGGGGTCACGGTCATGACGGAAGGGGGATGGGGGTCGGCGGATGGACTGGCAACGGCGACGCGGTCAGTCGCGGGCCTCGATCACGTTGAACAGCAGGGCCATGGCCACAGCGGGCCCGAGGATTCCCACCAGGGGGATGAACACGGAGGGCATCCAAGAGGCGGCAAAGCTTCCAGTCATGGCAAGGCCAGTAACAACCGCCGGTAGTGTACGGAGGCCTTTCCGCCGCGCCCCCGGGCACGGGCTGGGGGTGACATAAAAATTCAGCAGCGGCGCGCGGCAGCATGAACCCCTCCCTCCTTGGTGTCCTGGCGGCTTTCGCCCTGGCCTCCGGGTTGTGGCTGGCCGGCCGCCGCCCCCGCCCCCTGCTCAAAAGCACGGACACCCGCGAGGTGGCCGCCCTCAACCGGGCCCAGAACACCCTCGTCTGGAAGGCCCGCCAGGCGTCCCCCGCCGAGGATTCCGCCAACGCCTCCGCGGGGGGCACGGGCGGCCTCCGTCGTGCAGGGGAGGCGCTGGAGGACGGCTGGGCGCCGGCCCAACCCCTGGCACCCTTGTCCTCCGCGCGCCTGAGCCCCGCGCAACGGCAGGCCTGGCTGCGAGAGCTGCGGCGCCATGAGCGGGCCGGTGGTCCCATGCGGCTGGCGGCGATGCGGCGCGCCCGCGCCTGGGGCAGCCGCGACACCCTCCCCCTGCTCCGGCGCGGCCTGCGCGACACCGATCCGGCGGTGGTGCGGGAGGCGGCGCTGGCGATGGAGGCCTTCCGGGGACGACCATCCGCAGACGGTCCCCTTTCCGGAACACGCTCCCTTCAGCCGAGAGCCGCGATCCGCTCGGCTCAGGCCAAAGCCGCGCCTCGCACCGTGGTCCGCACCCTGTAGATCGGACGCCCCTGGCTCTCGTGATACGTGCGCATCTGCAGCTCGGCCAGCAGGCCGAAGCAGAACAACTGCACGCCGCTGAGGATCGCCAGCACCGCCATCAGCAGCAGGGGGCGATTGCCGATGTCCACCCCCAGCAGCACCTTTTCCCCCGCCAGCCACAGCGCCAGCGCCAGGCCGATCCCCAGGGTGACCAGCCCCGCCAGGCCGAACACATGCATCGGGCGGGTGAGGAAGCGCTTCATGAACCACACCGTCAGCAGGTCCATCAACACGCGGAACGTGCGATCGATGCCGTACTTGCTTTTGCCGTAGCGGCGCGGGTGGTGGCGCACGCGCACCTCGCCGATGCGGGCGCCCTCGATGAAGGCCAGCGCCGGCAGAAAACGGTGCAGCTCCCCGTAGAGATTCATGTCCGCCACCACCTCCCGCCGGTAGGCCTTCAAGGAGCAGCCGTAGTCATGGAGGCGCACCCCCGTGACGCGGGCGATCAGGCGGTTGGCGATCAGGGAGGGCAGCAGGCGGTTGATGGCGCCGTCCTGGCGCTCGTGCCGCCAGCCGCTCACCAGGTCGTAACCCTCCTCCAGGGTGTCCAGCAGCAGCGGGATGTCGGCGGGATCGTTCTGCAGATCGCCATCGAGGGTGACGATGATCGGCGCCCGGCCGCTGTCGAATCCCGCCGCCATCGCCGCCGTCTGGCCGTAGTTGCGGCGCAGGAGCACGGCCACCAGCTCCGGCACCTCCGCCGCCAGCTCCCGCAGCAGCTCCGGCGTGCGGTCCCGGGAGCCGTCATCCACCAGCACCAGCTCGAAGGCCAGCCCCAGCGGCCGCAACGCCTCCAGCAACTGGGCGACAAGCTGCCGCACGCTGGCCTCTTCGTTGTAGAGGGGCACCACCACCGACAGCGCCGGCGTGGCGTCAGCGAGGCCGGGGGGAGCGTGATCGCTGGCGCTGCCATGGAGCGGGCCGGAGCTGGGCGTGGGGCGGACGGCGGGCGCCATGGCCGCGGTGGCGGACTCGGTCCGACCTTAAGGGGGCAGGGGACTGCCGTCATGGCTGTGCATCACCCGGCCGGCGCCGCGCCATTCCTCGCGGTAGTGGCGGGCGACGGGGTGGGGGTTGGTGGGGTGCGGGTCATCGATGCCCAGGCCATCGCGGCCGTGCTCCCGGCCGGAACTATGCAAATAGCGGCCGCCGCCCAGGTGCAGGCCCACATGGGTGCAGCGGCGCGCCGTGCCAAAGAACACCAGATCGCCCGGTCGCAGCAGGCTGAGCTCCCCCGGCCGCGCCGCCACGGGCTGGCAGAAGCGCTCCTGCAGGTAGGCATCCCGCGGCAGCCAGATCCCTTCCCGGGCAAAGGCCGTCTGCACCAGGCCGGAGCAATCGAAATCGGGCCCCAGGGTGCCGCCCCAGAGGTAGCGGTTGGGCACGGTCAGCGCCTGTTCGGCGAAGGCCAGAACGGCCGGCAGGCGGGCCGCGATCCCCTCGCGATCCCAGGCCCGGGGCGGGGGCGCTGTCGCCACCGGCTGGCCGTGGGCCAGCAGGGCCGCGCGGTCGAGCCAGCAGGGATAGCCGTCCTCCCACAGGCGCGCCCGCACGCGGGTCGGGGCGAGCTCCAGCACCCGCAGGTGGCGACCGGCGGCCACCTGGGTGGCCAGACCATCGCTGCGGGACCGGCTGTAGGCATCCAGGGGCTGGAGCAGGCGCCAGAGGCTGCCGGGGGCGGGATGGGACCCGTTCTGCTCTCGCGTTGGCAGGGGATGCAGGGTGATGCCTTGGCGGGCCGTGGGGCCTGTTCCTAGGGTCGCCATCACATGGAGGGGCCGTGCGGATGGCGTTCTACCGCGCCGATGGGGGGATGCAGGAACGGCTGGCGGCCCTGGTGGCCGACCTGGAGGCGGAGGGCCGTCCCGGGCTGGCCGCCCGCCTGTCGCTCACCTGGATCCGCTATCCCGCCTCCCTGCGCTCCTGGAGCGAGGAGGGCTGGGGGGAGCCCCTGGAGCAGGCCGGGGCGGGCGCCCACTGGCAGGGCCTGCGGCAGCGCTATCCGGCGAGCGTGGTGAAGCTCATCTATCTGGTGGCGGCGGAGGCCTGGATCCAGCGCCAGTGGCTCAGTCGCGGCGAGGAGCTCAGCCGGGCCCTGGCCGACATGGTGCGCGATTCCAGCAATGACGCCACCGGTTACGTTCTGGATCTCCTCAGCGGCACCACCAGCGGCGTGGAACTTCCCCCCGCCGCCTTCGCCGCCTGGAGCGAGGACCGCCAGGTGGTGAACCGCTGGCTGGCGCAGCTCGGCTGGCCGGAGCTGGAGGGCAGCAACGCCTGCCAGAAAACCTGGGGAGATGGTCCCTACGGCCGGGAGCGTCAGAGTTACGGAGCCGAGAACGCCAACCGCAATCGCCTGAACACGGAGGGCACCGCCCGGATGTTGCAGGCGGTGATGGCCGGGGCCATGGTCTCCCCCCCCGCCAGCCGCCGCATGCAAGAGCTTCTCGCCCGCTCCCTCGACCCGGCGCGACGGGCGGCGGACCCCGAAAACCAGGTGGATGGCTTTCTCGGCGCGGGCCTGCCGGCGGGGGGGCTGCTGTGGAGCAAAGCCGGCTGGATGAGCCAGGCTCGCCACGATGCCGCCTACCTGGAGGCGGAGGGGGTGGCGCCCTGCCTGCTGGTGGCCTTCAGCGAGGGCAAACGTTGCGCGGTGGATGAGACGTTGTTGCCGGAGATCGCCCGGCGCTTGCTGCGGGGCTGAGGGGCTGTGGGGCGTTCGGCGGGAGCGTGGACGCCGTGAACGGGGAAGGGGTTTCAGAGACGGCGGAACCAGCGGGCCAGGCCCAGGGAGCTTGGCGATGGAGGAATGGTGAAGGCGATGGCGTATTGCCGTTCCACCGGAGACGAACCCAGAACAAGATCGCGAATGGCTTCCAGCTTCCCTTGAACCCCGGAGCGCGCCAGTCGCGCACTGACGATCACGCTGCCGGTGATGGGTCCTGTGACGGGCAGGGTGAAATTCAAGACCTGTTCTTGGCCCAGACCATCCTGGCGATCGGGATCTTCTCGGAAGTCCCAGCGGGCCATGGTGGTTCCTTCTCCTGATCCTTGAACACGGCAATGGTAAGTTGTATATTTCTTTTGCGAGCTGCTCTCCACATTGCTCTCTACAAGCGGCCACTGGATGCCGAGCTTGCCCGTGTTGTCGAAGGTGAATTCCACCGGATTGGAATCTTGAATCACCCTGGGTGCCAGATCCACAATCCGCGCCTCCGGCGGCGCTGTCACCCGCAGGCGAAAATGCGCGGACGTGAAGCGGGTCCGCTCGGCGGGCTGAAAGGTGCACGCCAGTTGCACCAGGCCACCGGCGGTCCCGCCCAGATCGACGGGTTCAACAGCGCGGCGCACCACGAGCAGGCGACTCCCTTTCAAATCCTCATCGGCGATCGCCGCCAGATCGGAGGGGCCCATTTCCTCATCCGCGTCTGGATCGGCGATGAGGGGGGCATCGATCAACAGCTCATCTGCGGGATCGATCAACAGATCATCCGCCAGGTGGCTGTCGCTTGAAGCAGCGCTGTTTGTCATTCAGGACCAGTCTCCATAAAGCACAAAGGGTGCCCAATGATAAGGAGTTTCACACCCCGGAGTCTCCCGCACGGTCAACATGGCTTGCCGCAGCGCGCGGGCTTTGCTCATCGGCGGATCGGAGCCTGTGAAGGCGTGATAAAAATGGCGCATGGTTTCCGCCGCCGATGTCTGATTGACTTTCCATAGGGTCGCGAGCACGGCGTTGGCTCCGGCATAGAGAAAGGCTGGAATCAATCCGAACGGCTCATCGCCTGTTTCAATCACATTCGCCGCGCTTTCGCAGGCGGCCAGCGTGACCAGCTCCGCCTGCAGTTCATGGTGGGTGAAGATATCCTGCGCCGTCAGCCGATCGGCATGGCCGGTGTCTGGATGGGTCGCCAGGGCAAGGTGGGAGTCCAAGGGAGTCTGAGGCAAGTGAATGGCGTGGCCTTGAAAGTGAACGAGTTCACAGCGGCGCAAGGCCTCTGAAACCGCTTTGCGCGTCACCGCGCCGTTCACCAGAGCGGTTGTCCCGAAATGCCTTTCCAGCTCACGCACCAACGCTGCCGCTGCTGGTCGATCGCCATTGGGATCGCCGAACAGGCCCACGACAGGCGGTTGCTGGCGCTGGCGGCGACGCGACAAACAATGGCGCAGCACGCTCAAACTTGGGCAATAGACGATGGGATGCCGTTCCAACAGGGTCTGTCCCTTGAGTTCCAGCGCATGGAGGGGAAGTCCATGCAACGGTCCTGTTGGTGAGAAGATCAGAAGCTCTTCAGGCGCCGCGATGTCGGCGAGGGGAGCGATGAGGGGATCCAGCTCACGCAAAACCTCTGGCGTGTCGCGCAGCGTGGAACGAAAGGCCTCGGCGGATAAATGACTGTCGATGAATTGGCTGACGGCAGGTTGGCGAAGCGCCAGTGGAAACAGCTGCGCCGGTTGATCGGCACGTAAAGCAAGCAGCAAGAGCTGGCCATTCACCGCGATCCAATCGAGGCAGACGATCGGTTGCTCCCGCGACGTCTGCTGGCGAATCAGGTTGGAAAGCTCAGTGGCATCAAGGGCTGTCGCTGAACGCAGTTCGAGATAGTCCGCCAGGTGGTCGTCCTGTTTCATTTCTTGCCACAGTTGATCCAGAGCGTCGCGGAGGCCGATCTTCTCCTCGGGGGAGACTTTCTGGATGCGAGAGACCAGTTCACGCTCCCGCAACAGCAGCGCCAAAGAGGCGGGCTGGTCCGCCAGTTGGGAGATCAGCCGTGTGGGGGGGATGGAGCCAAGACCAAGAACATCCGACAAGCCACGCGCCTTGGCCTGCTGGGCCCAGCTCCAGGCCTCTGGAGGATTGGGGCGCAGCAGGCTGTGAATCTCCAGAGCAAGTTCATAAATGCGCTGACTCTTTTCAATGAAGGATCCTTTTCCTCTTTGAACTTCAAGCACCGAGTCGCCAACGGTAAATTCTCGTCTTGCCGCATCGTATTCCAGCTCTCCTTGCTCCAATTGCTCCAGGGATGCATCCAGCAGTTGGTCGCGTAACTCGCCCTTGACTTGTGCTGTGGCGTTGGTGTAAAGGCGAGCAATCATATAGCGCGTATCCGCTGATTGACTGCGCATGGCCGTTGAGGCATAGAATTCAAGGGCCTTCTGGAGATTGCTTTCGGACGCGGGAAAGTTATCTTGGAAGCTTCGGTTAGCTCTGTTCAGAAAGATGACTCCCAGAATGAATTGACAGTTCGCGATGCTCATTGCCAATCCGGCTTCCTCATACAACGCCAGGGCATCTCGCCAGGCTTGAATCACGCCGTCCTCGTCTCCTCTGGCTTGGCAGACTTGTCCTCGAAGTTGTAATAAACTTCCCTGTTGTTTGGCGGCACTGCGCTTGGGAAGGTCGGTGGCAAGGGCCTGCGCGGACTGAATCAATTGCTCAGCCTGAAACAGGAGATGACTTGGCTCGCTCTGCCAGGTTGCGTAGTGGTACCGCTCAATATCCATCTGTATGAGGACTTCGTATTTGTTGATGGCGGCGGCGAGGTCTTGTCGTTGCTTGTCCCTTTCGATCCAGCGTTGCAGAAGGTCCTCTGCTTCCTGCCACTTCTCCTCGCTGTGGCAGGAGGAGAGATTGCTGGCTACAAGGGTGACGGTGTCCGAGGCGGAATCGAGATCGCCTTTGGCCTCATACATCTCGATGGCTTTGGTTCCATGCGCGTGAGCCTCGTCATAATTGCGGAGAAAGGAATAGGCTGAAGCAAGCAAGGTTTGATAGCCGGCTTTGCTGAAGACGGGTCGATCGGAATCAATGGCAGCCTGGCAGCGTTCAATGGCTTCGCCAAAGGCGCTATTGCGCATGAGCAGATCAATCTGGGCTGTTTCGTAGCTGTCCTTCGCGATGCCCATGCCGACATCATCGGCCAATTGGATCATCTGTTGTCGATAGTTGGCCGCCTGCTGGGTATCCCCGCGGTCATGGGCCAATTGGGACAGCTCCATCAGCGCATTGAGACTTCCTTTCGGAGTGTCAATCTGCCGATAGAGACCCAGGCAGTGAGCAAGGCTCTCGGGCCCTGCCAGCTCCCGCTCACTGGCCAGCTTGGCGCGCACGAGTTGAATGTCAATCAGGCCATGCTCGTGCTGGGCCCGCGTGTAGAACTCCGCGGCTTGGTCCAGCGCCGCCTGAATCGCCTCGCTGGAGGCGCCCAGGGCCAGAAGTTTCTCCGCCCTTGTCCTCTGGGCTTCGCCGGCGACCGATGGGATCCCGAGCTGAATGGCCTTGTCCGCCAGGGCGGCAAGGGCCTCGGGTTTTTGCGCCATGTCGGGCAGATTGTCCGCTTGGCTGAATCGCGCGGCCAAGGCTTCATCCAGCCGACCCGCCTGTTCCAGGATCTCCGCGCAGGCGAGCAATCGATCCCCCACGGCGGCCGTGGCTTCTGGCGGAACTTCGCGATAGACGGCTGCCGTCAGCAGCAGTCGACACCACACGCGATCCGCTTCCGCGCGATCCACCGGATCCAAGGGCTGGTCGCGGGCCACCGCCAGGGCGGCCTCGGCGGATTCCAGGGCGGCCTGGATGGCGACGTGCCGCATCATCCGCACGGAGGCGGCTTCCAGCGAGAGGATGAGGCGCTCTCCCGCTGAGGCCCGCTGGAGATCGGCGCTGGTCAGGGCGCTCTCCGCGTCCGCGATCCGACCTTGCAGCAGGTGGGCTCGGGTTCTGGCGAGAGCCACCCGTGGCGCCTGAAGCAGCCCCGGCGGCAGGGCGGCCAAGGCCTGGATGGCTTGCCCGTAGGCGCCCCGACGGAGCCGTTGTCGACAGGCCTCCAGCGCAGTGGCTTCCTCCATCGACACCCATCCAGGCTAACGGTTATCGTAAGAGATCTTGCTGCAATGCGATATCTGGGTTCAGCGCAAAAACACTCCCTGTCGGCACAACGGCGCCACCGGTCAAACGTCCTTGTCTCTTGATTCTTTCCGGCCGGATGTCTACCCCTCCACGTCCTTCTTCATGACTGCACCTCTGCCACCGCGAGTGGCTCCCCTGGCGCTGGGAGGCGCGCTGAGGTGGCTCGCCTGGCCGGTCCTGGGCTACGGCTTGCTCTGCCTGCTGATGGCCCTCGCCCAGCGCGCGTTCATCTACCACCCGCGGCCCGCTGCCGATCCCGGCGACCCGTTGGTGCTGCGTGTGGCGGGCACCCGGGTGCGGGTGGCTCAGCGACCCCTCCCGGGCCCCAAGGCGCTGATCTACTTCGGGGGCAACGCCGAGGACGTCTCGCTGACCCGCGACCAGCTCGCCTCCCTCCTTCCTGACACCGCCCTCTACCTTCTCCACTACCGTGGCTACGGCGGCAGCGAGGGCACCCCGAGCGAAGCGGCCATTCGCGCCGACGCCCGGGCTCTGCACGCCCATGTCGCCGCGCGCCATAGCGCCATCACCGTGGCGGGACGCAGTCTGGGAACCGGCCCGGCGGTGCATCTGGCTGCCACCGGCCCCGTGGGTCGCCTGGTGCTGCTGGTGCCCTTCGACAGCCTGCTGGCCGTGGCCCGCCGCACGATGCCTTGGCTGCCGATCGATCTGCTGTTGCGGGATCGCTGGGACGCGGCGGCGGAGGCCCCGCAGGTGCGGGCGCCCACCACGATTGTGGCTGCGGGTCGGGATCTGGTGGTTCCCCCGCGTCATGCCGAGGCCCTCCACCGGGCCTTCGCCCCTGGCGTGGCGACACTCACCCTCGTGCCCGAGCTGGACCACAACACCCCGATCCTGGACGCCGCCGCGTTTCGTGAGGCGCTGCGGGGCCCTGAGCGCTCCCCCGCCTTCCCCTGAGGGCTCCCGCCCGAGCGTCTTCCGCCGCGCGCCTCTCCGCAACGCCCGCCGCCCTCAAACCACCCCATCCTCGAAGTCAAAGGTCAACGCTCCGTCAAGGCCCCCCTCCAGCAGCGGCAGCAGCCGCTCCACCACGCGCTGGTGCTCGGGATGGGGCAGGTAGGCGTCGCGGGCGGCCGCATCGACGAAGGTCATCTGGCAGCCGTGGGTGAAGCCGCGCGTCAACCCTTCCCGCGAGCCATCGACGCCACCGCTGAAGCCCGTGATCCCCGGGATCTGCTCCCGAAGGCTCCGCAGCTCCGCAAACACGGCTGGGATGGCCTCCGGGGGAAGGTCGTCGCGAAAGCGGAAGAGAACCAGATGGTGGACCATGGCGCGCAAGCGGTGGCCTGATCATCGGTGCAGACCCCTCCTCCCGTGCCATGGTGACGGTGTTGGCGCCGCTGCTCCTTGCCGCGGGGGAGCTTGACCCCCGCCCCCTCAGCGCTCTGCCCGCTGATCTGCCCCCCCTGGCGACAGCCCTTCAGGCCCATGGCTTCACGGTGCACATCGCCCTGCCCCCGCGCGGGGGCGCCTACGGCCAGTTCGATCCCCGCCGCCGCACCCTCTGGATCTCGCCACTGAGCTTTGAGCTCGGCATCGGCCGCCAGACGTTCCTCCATGAGGCGGTGCACGCGGTGCAGAGCTGTCCGGACGGGGTGGTGCGTCCCATCGGTTGGACCCTGCCCCTCGACCCGACCGTGGAGCGCGGCATTCAGGCGATCCTGTTCCATGGCTACCCCACCAACCGGGAGGTGGAGCGGGAAGCCTTCAGCGTTCAGGGGCAGCCCGACGCGGTGCCGCGCCTGCTTCAGGCCCTGCGCCAGCGCTGTCGTCGTTGAGGGCGGTGGCGTCAGCCCGGGGATCGGCCCGCGCGAGCCTCAGCGCCAGTCCAGCCCGGGGATGCCCGGCAGGATGGCCGGGGTGCTGGCGCGATAGGTGGTGTAGTCGGGGTGGAGCTCCAGCAGGCGCCGCTCCTCCCGATGGGCCTTGCCGCTGAGCACCGCTGACAGGCTCAGCAGCAGGGCGAGGTGGAGCGGGCTGCCCAGGGCCACCGCCACCCCCAGCGAGCAGAGCACGACGGCTTGATACAGGGGGTGGCGGCAGCGGCTGTAGGCGCCGCTGGTCACCAGGGCGGCATCCACCATCGGTTCGGGCAGGGGCGTGAGGCTGGCGCCGAGGTTGAGGGCCGCCTGGACCGCCAGGGCCAGGCCCAGGGCAAAAACGCCCCAGCCCAGCAGGCGCAACCCCGGGGGCCAGGCCAGCCCCAGAGCGCTCGGGGGCGGGGTGGGGGGCAGCAGGTGGGCGACGATCAGCACCCCCTGGGCGAGCAGCCACCATTCCCCGCGCCGGTTGTTGCGCCAACCCTCCCGGGTGAAGCCCCAGCGGTGGAGCAGGCGGGGGGTGGAGTCCGTCATGGGAGAACCGTCCGGCTTGGATGAAGACTCCCGAGGTGGAAAGACTCCCGCAGGAGAAAGACTCCCGCAGGGGAGAAGACTCCGTCAAGGGGGAAAGGCCAAGGCTGTCTGGCGATAGCTGCGGTGTGGAAGCCGAGGTTCAAGCGCCCTTCAACAGGGGGGGGGCGGAGGCCGCCCTCAAGGGTGCCGGCCGTGGCGACGGCGGCCGAGGGGCTCGATCCACTCGTTGGCCACCAGGCGGTGGTGAAGCCGTTGGCGGGAGAGGCGGCAGCCGAGCTGGATCGCGCCCTGATCCAGCAGGCGCCCCAGCCGCAGGGCCGCCGCCTGTTCGGGGCGCGTCAGGGTGTTGTGCCGCGCCAGCAGCCAGTCGATCTCCGCGGGGGTGATCACCCCGGAGCTGAGGGATTCGAGGAACAGCTCGCCGACGGTCATGGGGGGGGGCTTGTAACAAAGTCATTACATTCTGAAGGTTGAAGCCGTCGGCCGCGCGGTTGGCGCCAGCGGCCCGGCGCGGCAACACCCTTGTGGCCACTGGCCCAGGCCTGTCTCTGATGCGCTTCACGTTTCTTTACGCGCCTTGCCAGGATGATGAGAATTGATCTCGCGTCATGACCACGACCGTCGTTCTTGAGCTGCTGGGGGGCTTCATGGCCGCTTCCATCGCGCTCTGGTACGTCAGCGCTCGAACGGCTCCAGTCTCCGCTCGCGCACTGCGTCGCGGAGCCGCCGCGCTCCTCCCCGCCCTTCACGCCCAGGTCGTTTCCCCCGGCTGGCTGGCCTCCTTCGGCCTGCTGCTCCTGCGGCTGAGCGTGGGCGTGATGATGATCCACCACGGCCAGGAGAAGCTCGCTGATCCGCAGCAGTTCGCCTCCACCTACGTCGCCTCCCTCCACCTGCCCTTCCCCCTGGTCTTCGCCTACGCCGCAGGCCTGTCCGAGCTGATCGGCAGCTGGCTCGTCATCCTGGGGCTGTTCACCCCCCTCGGCGCCCTGGCCCTCACCGGCACCATGGCCGTGGCCGCCTACCAGCACATCCTGACCGCCGGCCTCAACATCTACGTGTTGGAGCTCGTGGTGCTCTATCTGGGCGGCAGCCTGGCCCTCCTGCTCGTTGGCCCCGGCCGCTGCTCCTTTGACGCGGGGCTGCTCGCCACACTCCTGGCGCGTCGTGATACGCCAGAGGCGGAAGGCGACGATGGGCTGCTCGACGACGGCCAGGTTCCCGTGCTCGTGCCTGTCGAGTCCGGTCGCCCCTCCCGCTGAGCGGAGACGTCTCGGACGCCGGTGCGTCCATGGCCGGGAGTCCGCAGCCGCGCGGGCGTCTTCAGTAGCTGTAATTCGCCACGAACAGACTGGCGTCATCGGAGGGTTCGCCACCTGCCACATAGGCGCCGCGACTGGCGGCGCCATTGGCGCGGACCCTGGCCAGCAGAGCGTCCTGGCCGGCGTTCACGTCGTGGCCGGCCCAGTGTTTGAGGCAGGAGTGCTGCAGGGCGCGGCCAAAGGAAAAGCCCAGGTGCCACGGCGCGAATCCCAGGGCGGCCGCCTCATTGATGGCGTTCAAGCAGAGGCTGGCATCCTCCTCGCTGAGGCCGCCGGAGAGGAACAGAACCGCTGGCACCGCCGCCGGCACCGCTCGGCTGAGGGTGCGCACGGTGAAGCTCCCCACCTCTTCGAGGCTCGGACGGTCGGGACAATCGGCTCCGGCGGTTGTCATCGACGGCTTCAGCAGGCTGCCCTCAAGGAACACTCCGTTCATGGCCAAGGCCTCGTACACCGTGCGCAGGACCCACTCCTGCACTGACGCCGTGGTGGCGATGTCGTGGTCGCCATCCATCAGGATCTCCGGCTCCACGATCGGCACCAGCCCCGCCTCCTGAACCGCGCGGGCATAGCGGGCCAGCCCCCAGGCGTTCTCCCGCACCGCCAGCTCCGAGGGGCAACCCTCGCCGCTGATGCGCAGCACCGCCCGCCATTTGGCGAAGCGCGCGCCCCGTTCGTAGGCCCGCCCCGCCCGCTCCGCCAGGCCCTTCAGGCCCGTGCACCACGTTTCCCCTCCCAGGCCGCCCGCCAGGGCTTCCACCCCCTGATCCACCTTGATGCCGGGCACGATGCCCCGCTCGGCGAAGAGCTCCACGATGGGGGGGCCCGGCTCGCCCGCAGGGGTGAGGCTGTCCTGAAAGAGGGTTTCCTCGTAGAGGATCACGCCGCTGATGGAGGCCGCCAGGCCGGGGGTCGTGGCCAGCAGGCTGCGATAGGCGCGGCGGTTGGATTCGGTGTTCTCAACGCCGATGGCGGCGAAGCGCTTGCCGATAGTGCCGGTGGACTCATCGGCGGCCAACAGGCCCGTGCCCGGGGCCGCCAAGGCGGCGGCCGTGGCGGCCAGGTCGTCGCGATGGGCGTCGAGGGTCATGGACCGCTGCGGGGGGCGAAAGTCCTCCCATCGCTAGACGCGGCCGGGGACACCGTCAACGTTCCGGACCAGGACCCCTGCCGTGCCGCCTCCCCGGCGGCGTCGCTCAGGCGTGAAACACCGACGACGGTGTGCAGTCGTATTGACGGCGAAACTCGCGACTGAAGGCCACGGGGCTGGGAAACCCGAAGGAGCGGCCGATGGAGGCCACATTGTCGCCGGGTTGGGGGTTGGTCAACCGTTGCATCGCCCGGTGCAGCCGGCGGCGTCGCACCCACTGCATCGGGCTGCAGCCATAGGCGTCGCGGAAGGCGTATTGCAGGCTGCGACGCGACCAGTGCACCTGGTTTTCCAGCTCGCTCAGGCTGATGGGATTCTCCAGGTGGGTTTCGATCCAGTCGACCAGGGATTCAAGTTTGGCCTTCGCCGCCAGCGAGGCCATGGGCGTGTCGGGGAGAGGATCCATGCGCTGCAGCTCCGGCACGAGCAGCAGCACGATCATGCGCACCAGTACGTCATCGAGCCGCAGCGCGGATGGATCGGATCCCGGTGGCGCGCAGAGGTGATGAAGGGTCAGCAGTTGGGCGTAGATCCCGTTGATGAGATGGCCGCAGTTCGGATCGTGAAGCCGCAGCAGCTGGGGCCGCTGGAACACATTGAGCCGCTCGGGCGGGAGCCCCTCCGGACCGGCCATGGTCAAGGCTGTTTCGATGAGGATCGCCGGATTCATGTTGAGGGCCACCCCGCAGGTGATGTTGTTCTCCAGAGTCATCGGCGCTGGCGGCAGAAACAGCACCGAATCACCCACGGGATTCTCAAAGCGCTGACGCTCCACGTGAAACACTCCCCAGCCGCGATAGGGCAGCATCAGCTGGGCGAAGGGATGGTGATCGGTCGTCACGTTGATGGCGGAGCCCTGGGTGGCGAGCACCGTCATCTCCCCCAGGCTGATCACCGCCGTGTCGCTCTGGAAGGCCAGGGAGGGAAACAGCGGCTCGCAGATCCGCACGGGAGCGATCGCGGCCACCGCCCTCGCCCAAGCCTGGGGATCACGCGAGGTCTGACGCAGCCAGTCATGGCCTAGCAGGGGAAGGGAGAGCAGTCCGGGCTTGAGAAGCGACTCCATCCAGCCGGCGATGTCCGAACAAAGGATCACCCCTCATGATGCCCCAGATATTCCGCTGTTCCATGCAAGCTCCCGATCCGCTCCGCCGACACCTCGGCACCGTGCCGGGCCTGGAGCGCGGCCAGCGGCGCCTTGCCCGCCTTGCGGACGGCGGGGATCCGCCTGCTGGCGATCGGCTCCACGAGGCCCTGGCGCTCTACGGGGGGCTGAAGGCGCCCGGAGGTCCATGGACGGGCCTGCTGTTGATGTGCGCCGGTGTGGGGTCGCCCGGCACCTTGGCGGAGGTCTGGCGGGGCTACAGGGGCGATCGCGCCGCGCCGCCGCGGCTGGAGAGTCCCCTCTTCGCCCTGGCGGGGGGCGAGGGCTTCCAACGGCCCTTTGAATTGGCGACCGTGCGGCTGCGCAACATGGTGGAAGTGCTCAGCCACTGGCGCACATCCGTGCCCCGCGACGACTTCCTCACCCAGCGCGGGGGCACCTGGTTGCTGGATCGCGACGACAGCCTGCTTTACAGCTTTCAGGATCGGGGCCTGCTGGGGTTCTCGGCCACCATGGCGCGGCCTCTGAGCGTCCTGGATCCCTGGCTCCAGGAGCCGGGCGGAGGCGTTGCCGGCCAGACGTAACGCACCATGACGGTCGTGCGGCGGTTCCGCCGCAGGCGATGGCGTGCTCCGCCCTCTTGGCGAAGGCTGATCAAGGACACCTTGGCCTGAAAGGCACAGCCATGGACGACCGGCATGCAGCGGCTCGCACGGGACCGGAGGAGGCCGTGCAGGCCTATCTCAAGCAGATCGCCACCATCCCCTTGCTCACCGCCGCTGAGGAGGTGCATCTCGGCACGATCGTGCGCCGCTGGCGACTGGCCGCCACGCCCACGGCGGCGGAGGTCCGCTCGGGCCGCCGGGCGCTGGACCGCATGGTGCGGGCCAATCTGCGGCTGGTGGTGTCGGTGTGCAAGCACGAGGCGCGACAGCCGGCGGGCGTGGATCTGCTCGATCTGATCCAGGTGGGCAACATCGGCTTGATTCGGGCTGTGGAGCGCTTTGATCCCACCCGCGGCTACCGCTTCTCCACCTATGCCTACTGGTGGATTCGTCAGGCGGTGCGCCGTGGCCAGTCGGAGCTGGGGCAGGTCCTGCGCGTGCCGGAGAGCATCCGCAAACTGGCGCGAGACGTTCAGACCCTGCGCCAGAACGATCCCGATCGCTCCCTCGAAGCCCTTGCCCGCCAGCTCGGCGCCCCTCCCTCTCGCCTGGCGTATGTGCTGGAGGTGAGTGAGAGCGCTCGTGTGATCTCTCTGGATCAGTCCACGGGGTCGGAAGAGGAGGGGGCGCTTGTGGATCGCCTCAGTGATGGGCGCGTTCCCCGGGTGCACGACGATTACAGCTGGCTGCACCAGGGGCTGGCCCTGCTGCCGGATCAGGCCCGTCGCGTGCTGGCTCTGCGCTACGGCGGCGATGGGCTTCGCTCCCTCAGCCAGGTGGCGGAGCGCATGGGGCTGACCAAAAGCACGGTGCAGGGATTGGAGCAGCGGGCCCTGCGGGATCTGCGGGGCAGTCTCCATCCCAACCTCCGGCGGTTGATGCGCGACTCGCTAAGCGCTTGAGGGTTGACGCCACCAGCGCCACCCTTCCACGTTGATCAGCAGGCCGATCACCAGCAGCACCACCATCAGGAACACCTGGTCGCCCCGGGAATCCGGCACGACGATGTCGGCGATCAGGTGGGGCACGTTGGTGACGGTGTAGACCACGCTCAACCAGAAGTGAACGCGCCGCCACCAACGCCAACGTCCCGCCGTGGCCGGGTCGCTGGCGGTCCAGGTGATCAGCAGGATCGCCACCAGGGGAAGCAGGAACACGATCAGCATCCCCCAGTAGACCAACGGCAGCCGGCTGGGGTTGACGTGGCTCTCAATCTCCGGGGATACGCCATGGAAGAGGGGCATCAGCCCCAGATCCACATGAAAGAGCATGGCCAGCAGGTAGGTCAGCCAGAGCTGCCGCAGACGCAGGGCGTGGTCGATCGAGGGGGTCATGGCGACAGCCGGGGCATGACGGGGAAGGCGGGTGCGGTGCTCAGCCGGGCATCGTGACGAATTCCTCCGCCACAGACGGATGGAGGGCCATGGTGCGGTCAAAGTCCGCCTTGGTGGCGCCCATCCCCAGGGGAATCGCCGCCATCTGAATGATCTCCGCCGCGTGCTCGCCCACCATGTGGCAGCCGAGCACCCGCCCGCTGGCGCGCTCCACGATGAGCTTCAGCAGCACCTTCGGATCCCGCGCGGGCAGGGCCTGGCTCATGGGGCGGAAGCGGGCGCGGTGCACCGCGATGCCCTCCGCGCCGTGGCGCGCGCGGGCAGCCTCCTCCGTCAGGCCGACGCTCGCCAGCTCCGGCTGGCTGAACACCGCGCTGGCCACCAGATCATGATTCACCTGGCGCGGCTTGCCGCCATAGACCGTGTCCGCGAAGGCGCGGCCCTCATCCACCGCCACTGGCGTCAGGCAGATCCGATCGGTGACATCTCCCACCGCGAAGATGTGGGGAACGTTGGTGCGCTGGTCGGCGTTGACGGGAACGCGATGGCCCTCGACGGCCACCCCCGCCGCCTCCAGGTTGAGACCCTTCAGGAAGGGACGGCGACCCGTGGCGAGCAGCACGCCGCCGCAGGCGATCGCCTCGCCGCTCTGGGTGGTGACGGTGAGCTCGCCCGGGGCGCAGTCACCGGTGATGGCGGCGGGGGAGTGGGCGAAGCGGATGGCGATGCCATCGGCCTCCATGCCGGCGCGCACCGCCTCGCTGGCCTCCCGGTCGAACCCCCGCAGCAGATGGTCGCCGCGCACGAGCTGGGTCACCCGCACGCCCAGACCGTTGAGGATGCAGGCGAATTCGCAGGCGATGAAGCCGGCGCCGACAACCACCATCTCCTCCGGCAGCGTCTCCAGCTCAAACATGTCGTCGCTCACCCAGCCGAGATCGGCGCCGGGAATCGCGGGCCGGTGGGGCCGGCCGCCGACGGCGATCAGGAGGCGCTCGCCCTCCAGCGCGCGCTCCTCGCCATCGGCGCCGGTCACCCCGATCCGGTGGGGGCCGAGGAAACGTCCCCACCCCCGCACCAGCTCCACCCCCGCTTTTTCCAGAAAGCCGATGTGCAGCGCGTTCAGGCGATCCACTTCGGCGCGGGTGTTGGCCAGCAGGCGGGAGGCGTCGAGCCGCACCTCGCCCGGATCCCAGCCATAGCTGGGGGCATCCGCCAGCAGGTGGCGATAGGCCGAGCCATAGACGAGCAGTTTCTTGGGCACGCAGCCGCGGATCACGCAGGTGCCCCCGACGCGATCACCTTCGACGATGGCCACCTTCGCCCCATGGGAGGCGGCCCGCTTGGCGGCTGCCAGGCCGCCGGAGCCGGCGCCGAGCACGATCAGATCAAAGCTGGAGGTCATGGCGCAACGGAGGGGGGCGTGAAGATCAAGGCAAGGGGTCGGGAGGGGGCGTCCGCCCGCCGTCATCCTGCCGGGGAGAGGGGACTCCGCCGGGAATCAACCCTCGAAGGCGCGCACCGGCTGGCTCACGCCGCCGGGGGGCTGACCCTTGAGGTGGGCGAGCATGGTGTCGGCATCCGACACGGCGAAGGGATCGACGGGGCAGTTGTCGCCAAAGTCTTCCTCACAGAACAGCGCCGTGATCCGGCCATCGTCGACGAGCATGGAATAGCGCCAGGAGCGCATGCCGAAGCCCAGGTTCGACTTGTCGACCAACATGCCCATCTTGCGGGTGAACTCGCCGTTGCCATCGGGCAGCAGGAACACGTTTTTGGCGCCGACCGCCTTGCCCCACTGGAGCATCACAAAGGCGTCGTTCACGGACAGGCAGATGATCTGATCGACGCCGTGGGCGCGGAACTCGTCGTGGAGCTCCTCATAGCGGGGGAGATGGTTGGAGGAGCAGGTGGGGGTGAAGGCGCCGGGCAGGGCGAAGAGCACCACTTTTTTGCCCTGAAAGATCTCCGCGCTGGTGAGGTCCTGCCAGCGGAAGGGGTTGGGGCCGGGCACGGAGTCGTCCCGGACACGGGTGTGGAAGGTGACCTCGGGGACGCGATCGAGGAAGGCCATGGGGTGGAGAAGGAACAGATCCCCACCCTAACCCGAAGTGACTCCGACTTGGGGTGCGTTCTCTTCGGTTCGGTTCGGTCGCGGCAGGATGCAGCCCCCGGCTTCGAGGGCCGACAGCGGGACGCCGATCCACGCCCCGCCGCCCGCGCGAGGGAGCCGCCGGTGATCTGGGCCTGCCGCATCAACGGCAGCGGCGCGCCCTGCAGCTTGCGCAACGGCATCCCGGCCTTCTCCAAGCTGGAGGGTTGCCCTCTGGCAGACCAGCACCAGGGGCCCTTCAGGCTGGGTGGTGTCCGCTGTGAGCCGCCAGCCACCGCCCTGTTCCGGGACGGTGAGCGCTCCCTCGTGCGTGCCGCCCATCTCGACCGTCTTGGCATGGCTGCCATCCGGTTCACGGCAGCCGAAACCAACGCCGAACTCCACACCCTGGAGCCGTGCTTGCCATCGTCATCGCCGACGCCTGCCCGCTGTTCGCCCTGGCCCTGGTCAGCGGCCCGGGCGTTGCGGTTGCCGTGGTTCTGTTTGCTGGGCAAGAACAGGTGCCGGTCGCTGGGTCGTCATCCAGTTGCTGGAAGGCTTCGGCGCAGCCGAATGCCGCGCCGAGGGATGGTGCGGGGGGGCGTCAGCCCTTCACCCGCCGTCGCAACATCCTGGCTTGCCGCCAGGCGATCACGGCTCCGGCGATCGGCAATGGTCCTGGCGTGTAGCGCACCAACGCGCCGCTGGTGGTGCTTCCTCCCGTTGCCACATAGACGGTGCCATCCGGCAGGGCCAGCACCCCGGTGGGGCGATCGATGCTGTCGGCCAGGAGCTGCCGCTCCAGGGTGGCCGGGTTGAAACGTCTCAAGCTGCCTGTTCCCACGGGGCTGAAGAAATCTTGGGCGTATTCCACCAAATAGAGCCAGCCGTCAGCCCCGAGGGACAGATCCATGACATTGGTGAAACCACTGGCGATCGTGGCGGCTGAGTTGGGCGTTCCAGTGGACGCAAAAATGGAGGCCGTGCCGGGAGTGAATGGGAAGCCGGGCAGTTGTGTGTTGTAAAGGGTGCCCCCTGGGCTGGCGGCCAAGCCCGTGGGAACGGCTTCCGCTGGTGGTGTTGTGGTCAAAAAGCTGGGAAAGTCTTCCAGTTTCTCCACAACACTGGAGGCGTCGTTGACCTTGAGCAATCGGTTGGCGCCTGCGTCTGTGATGTAGCTGACCCCGGCCTGCCAGGCCAGTGAGAAGGGATTGGAAAAGGGCGGGGTGTGACTGGGGAAGGCTGTCTCAAACGCGCCCAGATCGGCGAGCACAATCGGTGTGCTGCTTGACGAGTCGAATTGCACCAACGTGGCAAAGGTGGTCCCCGTAGGCCGGGTGGCTGGATCTCCCCGGAAGCCAAACACGCCCAGCAGGCGACCATCGTTGGTGTAGGTCAGGTCCTGGAGGCCCGCGACGGGGGAAAGGTCGTTGGGATCAGAACTTTTGGCGATGGAATCCAGCAGGCTCCAGGGACGGCTGTGGGTGTTGGTGCTGGGGTCGTACCGAACCACCGCACCGGTTTGGCCCCAGCAGCGCAGGGCCGTTGGCGGTCCGGGAGGGGCGCCGGGGACATCACAGGTGCTTCCCCCGGATCCCGTCTCGCTGACCAGGATCCGTCCCAAGGGGTCAACGGTCACGCCGCGAGGGTTGAGCAAGCCGTTCACCACCACCTGGCCCGTGTACATGGGTGCAGCTTGGACGGCGGCCGGCAGAACAACCAAGCCGGCCAGAATGGCGGTGCGGCTTGCGCGGGAGGCCAGGGAAGAAAAGAAGCCGCTCGGAAGAGATCTCGACGTCATATTGAGACGCAAGGGTGAAAATTAATTCCTTTTTTACGTTAATTGCGTTTTCAGTGGATGTGGCAATCATCACGCAGGCCAATGTGATTGATGCGTCTCAGTGAGCCTGCTGATCAGTTCAGCATTTGCCCCGGGGTCTCCAGTCGCGCTCACGCGGCCCAGAGTTCCTCAAGAGCGAGCGCCAGCCCTTCGGCCAGCTCGCTGCCGTCCAGCCGGCTGGTGTTGTCCAACCGCTCCTCGGGCAGACGCAACTCTTGCTGAAAAAGCCGTTCATCCCGGCGTTCGTGGTTCAGTTGCCCGACCGTGAGGCGAGGTCAACAGGATCGCGACGGCTCCTTGTTCTCCCACGTCTCCCATGAGGAGCGAATCTCGGCTGACTGGTCGCTCAGGCCCTAGAACGCCACGATCCAATGTGTGTCGAGGCAGGCTGAACCCCACTGATGATTCAGCGCCCGGGTGCCGAGCCCGGCGGTTCCTGCCCCCGCTGGGAGATTTCCACCTGATGGGGATAGGGAATCTCGATGCCGTTGTCGCCGAAGCTTTGCCAGATCGCCTGTTGCACGGCGCTGCTGGTGGAGGTGTTGTCGAGGGCGCTGGCGATCCAGAAGCGCACGGCGTATTGGATGGCGGAATCGCCATAGCTCAACAGGAAGGCGCGGGCGGGCGGCGCGGGCAGCACACCCTCCACGCTGGCGGCCGTGCGCTCCAGCAGGGAGATCACCTTGGCGGGGGGGTGGCGGAAGGCGGCGCCCACCGTTACCTGGCAGCGCCGCAGGGAATCGGTGTGGGTGTAGGTGACGGTGGCGTTGGTGAAAAAGGTCTGGTTCGGGATGAGCAGCTCGGCGTTGTCGCGGTCGCGCCAGAGGATCGCGGCGCGGGGGCCGAGGCGGCGCACCTGACAGGCTTCGCCATCCACGATCAGCACGTCGCCGGGGCGAACGGAGCCCTCGATCAGCAGCCACAGCCCGCTGATGAAGTTGGACACCACCTCTTTGATGCCGAACCCCACACCCACGGAGAGGCCCCCGGCCACCGCCACCAGCGCCGTGCGGTTCACGCCGAGGCGATCGAGAATCCACAGCAGCCCCAGACCCACCACGGCGTAATGCAGGATCACGGCCATGGCTCGGCGGCTGCCGTCGCTGATCCCCAAAAACCGCTGCGCCAGCCAGGCCACCGCCGCCGTCGGCGGTTCCATGCCCATGATGAGCACATAGAGCAACAGCAAGGCGCCGAGCAGGGAGCCGAGAGTCATCGCGCTGCCCACCCAGGTTCCCAGGGGGATCAGCCCCAGCACGGCGGGATTGTCCAGCAGCCGCACCAGCAGCAGCAGCGCGACCACAAGAAAGAGGGGCCGCAGCAGCCGGGTGGTCAGCACCTGCACGGCGTGGGCCTCCACGTGGGGAGCCAGGAGCTGTGGCACAAGCGCCAGCGCCTGCCAGCCGGCCAGCAGACCGGCGAGGATCGCCAGCAGGGCCGACGGCTGACCCCCTGCGTGCAGGGCCAGGGCCAGGGACGCCATGGCCAGCAGCGCCAGGCCCCGTTGCCAGGGCCGACGGCGCAGGGGGCCCCGGAGCCAGCCCCAGCGCGCCAGCGCCCCCGGCAGCAGCCACAGCGCGGGCACCGCCAGCAATTGCGTCAGCACCGGCCCGCGGCTGAGGAAGCCCAGCCAGGCGATCATCTCCCGCAGCAGTTCATCCACCAACGGCTCCGTCCTGCCGCTCCATCATGGGCGGAGAGGCTTGGCCTGGATCGTGCGCACCAACCCGTCGATGGCGCCCTCCTGGTCCAGGTCGCCATAGAGAAAGCGGCTCACCACCCGCCCCATCGCCTCCCCCTGGAGATCGCCGCTGCGAAACTCTAGGAGTCGCAGGGTTCCCTTGCGCCCCGGCGGCAGCCGCAGGGAACTGATCACCGGCACCACCTCCTCCCGCTGCAGCGCCAGGTTGCGCTGGGTGAGGGGTCTGACGACGAAGCGGGCGAAGGCCTCGGCGACCCTCTGTTGCTCGAGGCTGGAGTCGCGGCCGAAGGCCAACACCCGCTGCCGACTCAGGGGCGTGGGCAGGCCGCCCGGACCCGCCGGCAGCGGGGCGATGCCCAGGTGCTCCCCCAGGTCCTGGCGCAGGCGGGCCAGGTGGGTGCTGCGGCAGCTGGTCCAATCCAGGCGTCCCTCCCCCAGGTCGTTCACCAGCTGGCTTTGGGACAGTTGAAAATTCAGGTCGGGCACCTGATCCGCGCGCTTCAACCAGTCCAGCCAGCGCCCCAGGGCCGCGCGCCGCTCCGTCGTGGCGGGCTGGCCGGCGAACAGCTCCTCCACGCTGCTGGCCACGCCCAGGCTGCCGAAGGTCCAGGCCAGGTTGAAACCATCCAGCGGCAGCCCCACCCGCAGCCCCCTCCCGGCATCGGCCAGGAGGGCATCCAGCGTTTCTGGCGCCCTCGGCAGGCGCCGACGGTCGAAGCAGGCCAATTGGGGGAGGAGCAGCACCGGCAGGCTGCTCACCTCCCCCGTGGGGGACTGATGCCGCCGCACCGCGGCGTGGTCGAGGCGTCGCAGCAGCTCGACGGGCATGCGCACCTTGCGCGTCAGCCCCATCTGATGGAGGTCGGCCGCTGTGCTGTCGTTCACGAGGAGCAGATCCGGGGACGTGCCGGCGGCGCCGCGCAGCCGCGCCTCCTGCGGCAATCGATCCTCGGAATAGAGCTGCAATTGCACCTGCGCCTGCGGGTGGATCCGGTGAAACTCCTGCAGCGTCATGGCCAGTCGGACCTTCAGGCCCTCCATGAGTTCGGTGTCGATCGTTTCGTCGTTGGGGATCCCCATCGCCAGGAACACCACGCCCCGCAGCTCGTTGTCGCCGGGGGACCGGCGGGAGGGCGCCAGGACACCACAACCGACCAAGCCCCCCGTCAGCAAGGCCGCCACCAGAACGGCCAGGCGTCGCAGGGGCTTGGAGGCGCCCATCCCCCTCAGCCCTCGGGGTAGAGCAGGGAGTTGAGCTCCTCCTCATCGACGTCGTACACCCTGGCGAGGGTGGTTTCGATCGCGCTCGTCACCACATCCGGCAGGAAACGCATGGCGTTGAAGGCGTCTTCGGCGATCTCGTCGGTGAGCAGCTTCTCCTCGCCGTCCAGCTTCTCGTCATTGATCACGGCCATCACCCAGCTCTGATAAGCAGTG
The DNA here is from genome assembly GCA_016882305.1 of Cyanobacteria bacterium K_Offshore_surface_m2_239. Lineage (GTDB taxonomy): Bacteria > Cyanobacteriota > Cyanobacteriia > PCC-6307 > Cyanobiaceae > Cyanobium. The sequence continues at coordinate 9,946 of VGQX01000018.1, read as the reverse complement.
ACGAGGTCGGCGAACTCGAGCTCCGGGTCGTTCAGATCCAGGGCCATCGGGGGGCGTCTCCTTGGACGTTGCTTCTGCAGTCTGCCCAAAGGCGGGCCTTCGGGCAGGCTGGGGTTGTGTGGCCTGCTCCGCCGTGCCCGAAGCCCCCTCCCCCCCGGTCAGTGTCGGGGCGGTGCCTGCCTGGCAGCCCGCCCTGTTCACCTTTGCCATCACCGAGCTGGTGCGCCTGCAGCGGGAGCGTTTTCAGCCCCTGTGGACCGTGGACAGCTGGGCCAAGCTCTTGATTTGGCTGGCCCTCAGCTCTGGCTGCTCCACCGACCAGGCCGCGCTGGAGAGCTTCGCCGCCGGCCTCGGCCCGGGCCTGTCTCAGCGCCTGCGGCAGGTGTTCTTCGCCCGCGAGCTGGAGGAGCTCAACCTCCGCCTGTTGGCCGATCCCGCCGAGGACCAGGCCCTGGCCCTCCCCCTCGACGCCCTGGAGGGGACGTTGGATCCCGCCGCCGTGCAAACGGGCCTGGAGCGGGTGGGGCTGCTGGAGCGGGTGGCGGCGCCCGACCAGTGGCGCCACCATGAGTCCCTGATCGCCCTCCCCTGGCGGAGGCAGGTGGCTCCATGCGACTGATCGGCGCTTACCACGACCGTGGCTACCACGCCCTGGCCGACGCGGTGATGGGCTTCTTCGACCGCCGGGTCGACCTGCGGCGGCCCGGGACGGCCTTCGGCAACGCCGCCGACGGCCGCCCCGACAAGGTGTCCACGGACATCAGCCTGGTGGCGTTCGATCGCTCGGATCCGGAGGCCCACGGTCTGGCGGAGGTGATCCTGCGGGGGGTGTCCGCCGGCCTCAAGCGCTGGCTGGCGGAGCGGCCCCTGTTCTTGGAGTGCTGCCCGGAGCGCTCCCTCTTCGTCTGCCCCCTCTTCAACCTGCAGCGCTACGCGCCAGGGGAGGGCTTCTACAGCTGGCACTGCGACTGGAGCCTGGAGGACGAGGCCACCGAACCCCAGCGCCGCGTGCTGGCCTGGATCCTTTACTGCAACACGCTGCCGGCGGGGGGCACCGCCTTTCACTGGCAGGACCATCAGGAGGAGGCCGAGAAGGGCAAGCTGCTGATCTTTCCCGCCGGCCTCTCCCACATCCACCGCGGCCAGGTGAGCCAGACCCACAGCAAAACGATCGCCACCGGCTGGATCAATGCCGGCACCCTGGAGGGCTTTCTCGAGCGGCTTCGATCCGATTCGTCCCTATCGGTGTAGCGAGGTTCCTGCGCTCCCCCCTCTGTTCCCTGCGCGGTTAGGGCCTGTGCACAGCGCGGTGCACAGGACAGAAGGTTGCGGGACATCCGCAACTCTTCGAGACGCTGAGGTGGTCTGGTGAGAGCGATTCCTGGCGGAGATCGGGGTGTATTTCCAAGTAGAGTTAAAATGAATTTCGCTTCCGTGAAGGCATTGATCCGCCCATGGAACCCACTGCTGTCTCGCGTGTCGCATGGGGAAGTGTCCTTGAGACCTCCACATTCAGTAGGCGGCTGCTGAGAATTCAGCATTGTCTAACCCTTCATCCCCTCTCCCATGACGAAATGGACCGCCCCGCTGCGGATGGGGCATCGGCCCGAAATTGATGGGATGAGAGGCGTTGCAGTGCTGGCGGTAATTGTTAATCACTTCAACGATAAACTATTGCCTCGTGGATATCTAGGTGTCGATGTTTTCTTCGTTATTTCCGGTTTCGTCATCATGGCCTCGCTGGCCAGCCGGCCAAACAGCTCTTTTGGCGAGATGTTTTTTGGCTTTTATGCCAGGAGAGTTCGTCGCCTGTTGCCTGCGCTTTTGCTCTTCATTGTCAGCATTGCCATTGTTATTTGCTTCCTGGTTCCAGATCCAGGCGTTACGCTTGGCATCGGGCGCCGAGCTCTTTTTGGGCTTTCCAATATCCAGCTTTATCGGGATGCGGTGCAATACTTTTCGGAATCGGCAAAACCCAATCCTTACACGCATACGTGGTCTCTTGGGGTGGAGGAACAATTTTATTTCATCTTCCCCTTCCTCTTGCTTGCTACTGGATTTCCGCATTCCTCGGCGCGAGGCACGCGCAACCTGGCGGTGTTCATCAGTATCCTGTCGCTTGTCTCGCTGGGACTATTTATCTTCTTATACACTAAAATCATGCGGCTGCTTACTTCCTGATGCCATCTCGATTCTGGGAGATGGGCGCTGGCTGTTTGCTTTTTCTCGTCTGGGCGCGTCTTGGCTGGGGTAGAGATAAATCAATTCCCGCCATCGCGGTGACGATCAGCATGGTTGTGCTTGGGCTTGCTTTTTTTTTGCCCGTTGCCTTTGCGGTGCCGGCGACGATCGCGGCTGTTCTGGCAACGCTGATCCTTCTCCTGGCCCTGCGCGAACGGACCTGGGCCTACGGCTTGCTCACGAACCAAAGATTGGTGTGGATTGGTTTGATTTCCTATTCATTGTATCTCTGGCACTGGGGTGTGATTGCCCTCAGCCGCCTGTCAATCGGTATTCATTGGTGGACCATCCCCTTTCAGTGTCTTTTGATTGTAGTTCTCTCCGTATTCTCTTATCGATTCATTGAGGTCCCCTTCCGAAAGCCCAGGCCATCCCTTCGTGATGTGCACTGCATTGCCATAGGGATCATGGCTTTGATTCTGGCGGCTGTTTTGCTCGTGGGGATCGGCAAAGGTCTCGGGAGCAAAATGTATCTTGGAAAGTTTAAGGCTGAGGACTTTGTCTATGTTCAATCCAAAATGCCCTGTGAGTTGATGAGCATCAAGCTGGATCGCAGCCAGTGGAGTACCTGTCTCGATCGCTCCAATAAGGAACCCTACGTCTTTGTCCTTGGGGATAGCCATGCCAGCAACCTTGTCCCCAGTGTGCAGTCGGCAGCGGTGCAGACCAGTTTCGCTGGTGTGCGCTATCTCACCAATGCAATGGCTCACCCATTTCATACGAAAGACACCATCGCTGCGGCCAATTTCTGGAACAATAGCCAGGTTTATCAACGGTTTATCCAGAATCTTCAACCCAAGGATGTCATCGTTTATTCTCGTCGTGTTCCAGAAACGAAGGAGGGATTCCTCGGCGTCCAAAATCAGATCCAACAGTTGAGCAACGATGCATTGCCCAGGATCGCGGCCATCGTGTTGATGGATGACATCCCTCACACATGCTCTGAAGAAGATTTCAAACGAAGTTTTCTCTTGACAGGAGGGCGAGGCTGTCGCGTTTCAAAGTCGTTGATATTGGCCAATCGAGCTCCTTTATCAAAAATCTTGCAGAATTTTGCTAGGGATAATTCCCGAATTGCATATCTCGATCCGCTGCCTTTGCTTTGCGAGAAAGATTCTTGTTTTCCAACCTTGGATGGCAATCTCCTCTTCGTTGATACCTCGCCCCATTTCAGTCTTTCCAACCCTGCCCCTTTAGCCACCTTCCTGCGCGACGGCTTCCGCTCCCATGGTCTGGTGGTCCCAAGTTCCAGCGGCTGAACCTGCGTCGCCGGCTTCCTGCCAGCCGCCAACCGCCATTCATTCGTTCCCCTGAACTGTCCATCATCGTCCTGTTTGGTCACTCCGGTGCTGACAGATCGGTGGGCAGGATCAGGCCCTGCAGGCGGTGCTGCAGTTCAGCGGTCAGGTCGGCCACCGCCCGCTTCCGGTCCGCCCGATAGGCCTCCAGGCGCTCCTCCACGGCGATGGGGGTGTCGATCGTGATCCACGCCTGCCGCGGGCCCAGGCGGGGGCGGTCCACGGGGGTGCCGCCGAGCAGGCGGCACTGGGTGTCCCACAGCAGCAGCAGGGTGTCGGCGAAGCGCTCCTGGCTGGGGCGCTCCCGCACGTAGCCGCCGCTCACCGCCACAAAGGCCTCCACCAGGCGCATGTGCCAGAGGCGCCGCTCCGTTTCCTCCGCCAGCCGGTCCGCCAGGCCCCTCTCCAGGGCGGAGCGCCGGACGCCGTTGCCGCCCGGCGGATGGATGCGCTCCCAGCCGGCCTGCTCCAACCGGCGGCAACGGCTGCCCAGTTCCCCTCGGGCCGGCAGCCCGAAGGAGCTCTCCACCACCTCCAGGGCCGTCTCCAGCAACCGCCCCAACCGGTCGCCCAGGGCCGCCTGCCCCGCGTCCCCCGCCGGGAGCGGGCCGGCCACGGGCAGGGGGCGATGGTAGGCGTCCCGATAAAACGTCTCCATCAGGGTGAGCATGCGCTCTGCCAGGGCGAGCAGCCTTTCGTAGAGCGCCTCCTCGCTCGGATCGGGGTCGGGAGCGCTGTCCAGGCCCGCCTCCCGCTCCAGCTGGCGCAACAGGCTGTCGATGGCGGGCCACACCGGCTGGCTGAAGCTGTATTGCAACCCCACCGGCGCGATCACCATCCGCTCGGGGCGGCCGGCCTTGCGCAGGTCCTCCGCCGTCCAGAACGCCAGCTGCGCCACGCCGGGCTCCAGGGGGCTGACGAGCTCGTTGTGGCCGTTGGTGGCGCCCTCCGGCGCCACCGCCAACGGATGGGGACCCTCCAACAGCAGTTGGCGGGCGGTGCGCAGGGCTGGGGCGTCCAGCTTGCCCCGCTGGATCGAGCAGCCCCCGAGGCGGGAGAGCAGCCAGCCCACCCGCGGGCCGGCCCACAGCGGAATCCCCCGGTCGTAGAGGAACTGGGCATGGGGCGAGGGCCGCAGCCGCACCCCCCGTCGCCGGGCCTCCCGCGGCAGGGCCTTCCAGAACAGATGGGCCATGGCGGCCGGATCATCCACGCTCGGGTGGCGGAAGGCGATCAGCAGGCGCGCCTCTCCCGCCTGAAAGCGCTCCATGGCCTCCAGCAGGCGCTCGGCATGGCGCACCGTGAGCCGCGTCAGCTGGCTCTGGTGGCGCAGCCAGAGGGGCAGCAACCAGCGGCTGAGCGTCAACACCCGCCCATCCAGGCGGGGGGGCAGAAAGGTGAGGGGGGCGGCGGCGGGCATCCCTCCGGCCTAGAAAGGCGGCGGCGCGGACGGCACGACACGACGCGGCGGCGCAGATGAAGAAGTCCCACGCTCCCGCCGTCAGCGGCTGACCGCTGACCCATCGCTGGCCATGATCCAGGCAGCCCCCTTTCCCGCGCTTGCCTCAGCCCGCCGCGCCCCACCAGCCCTCGCTGGACCCCGCCATCCCGTCGCCCGTCGCCCGTCGCCGCCGGAGCAAGCCCTGGTGGGCGGCCCTGGGCCTGGTGGCGGGCGCCCTGCTGGCGGCAGCCCCCGCCGCCCGGGCGGAAACCGTGGTGGAGCGCGCCGCCCGCACGGGAGTGATCACCATCGGCACGCGCACCAACCTGATCCCCTACGCCTACGTCGATGGCCAGCAGCAGTTGGTGGGGGTGTCGGTGGATGTGGCGCAACGCATCGCCGCAGAGGTGTCGCGCTACCTCGAAAAGCCGGTGCGGCTTGAGTTCCGACCCGTGGACACCACGGACGCGCTCTACCAAATGGTGAGTCGCGGCGATGTCGACCTGGCCTGTGGCCTCCCCTTCACCTGGCAGCAGGAGATGGTGGTCGACTACAGCGTGCCCTTCAGCCTCTCGGGCATTCGCCTGCTCACCAAGGGAGGCGTGCAGGCCACGCCCCAGGCCCTGGTGGGCAAGCGCATCGGCGTGATTCCCGGCTCGCTGGGGGAGGCGACGATCCGAACGCTGCAGCCGGCCGCCGTGCGCGTGCCCCAGAAGGATCTGGAGACGGGCGTGGCCCAGGTGATCCAGGGGCGCCTGGATGGCATGGCGGGGGATTCGATCCTGCTGGCGGGGGCGCTCGCCCCCTACGCCAAGCAGTTCAAGACCGCTCAGGCCTACGAGCTGGTGCCGCGGGAGGCCTATGGCCGCTACGCGGTGGGCTGCATCGTGCCGGAGAACAACTCCACCTTCCGCAACCTGGCGAATCTGGCCATCATCGGCATGCTCCAGGGCTACCTGGATGACGAGCCGGCTTCGGTGGCGGCCGTGAACCGTTGGTTTGGTCCCCAGGGGATCGTGCAGCTGCCGAGCGACATGGTGCGCGCTTACTTCGAGGCCGTGCTGCTCACCCATGAACGGCTGGCCCCGGGGGCGACCGCCCCCGCTCCCGCCGCTCCGGCCTCCGTTGCTCCCGCTCCCGCCGCGCCAGCGGCCTCCACCCGCCCCTGATCGTCTGCTGCCATGCCTTCGAACCCTTCCGCCGGCCTGCTGGCCTTCCTGCTCTCCCTGCCCTCCCTCGCGCTTTCAACCGCCCCTCCGGCCGAGGCGGCCGTCTCCGCCACCCCTCCGGACAACCCACCGGAGGCGAGCACCCCTGCGGCCGCCGAGGCGCCGCCCCTCCCCGGCCGGGGGGAGGCCGCCGCGCCGTCCCCGGCGGAGGCCATGGAGGCCCGCCTGCGGCGCCTCTCGGAGGAGATCCGCGCGCGGGCCGGGGCGGTGGAGGCTGGCCTGCCGGACGGGCTGCCCGACGGGCGGAAGGAGGGGGAGCCCTGGCTGCTGGCGGGGGCCTGGCTGAACGGCAACAACCGCGGCTGGGCCAATCGCACCTGGCCCAATCGGATCCATGGCGGCGCCGTCTACCGCCCTCCCGTGTGGGCCAACTTCCGCCCCGGATGGGGCAACTTCCGCAATGGTCCCCGCTTCATCAACTGGTGAGTCGCGTGGTGCTGTCCCCTTCCCTTTCCGCGGCCGCCGCTGAGGACGATGCCGGTCCCCTGCCCGGGGATGTCGCCGGTCCCCTGGACCTGCTGGTGGTCCAGGCCACGCCCTTTTGCAATCTCGACTGCGACTACTGCTATCTCCCCGATCGCCGCGACCGTCGCCGCCTAGAACCGGCCCTGCTGGATCCGATCCTCGACACGGTGCTGAGCAGCCCCTTCGTGGCGGGAGATTTCACGCTCCTGTGGCATGCCGGCGAGCCCCTGATGGCGCCGCCCGCCTTCTATGACGAGGCGAGCCATCGCATCGCCGCCGCCCTCGCGCGCCATGGCCGCGGCGATCTGCGCATCCAGCAGGCGATTCAGACCAATGCCATGGTGATCGATGACCGCTGGTGCGACTGCTTTGCCCGCAATGCCATCCAGGTGGGGGTGAGCGTGGATGGTCCGGCGTTTCTGCATGACGCCCACCGTCGCACCCGCACCGGTCTCGGCAGCCACGCCGCCACCATGCGGGGCATCGCCCAGTTGCGGCGCCATGGCCTGCCGTTTCAGGCGATCACCGTGCTCACCGCCGCCTCCCTCGATCACGCCGACGCGCTCTTCGACTTCTACCTGGAGCACGACATCCGCGACGTGGGCTTCAACATGGAGGAGACGGAAGGCGCCAACACGCTCTCCAGCCTCGATCGGCCCGAGCTGGAGGGACGTTGGCGCGCCTTCCTGGAGCGCTTCTGGCAGCTCTGCGCCCAGCATCCCGGCGCCCTGCGCCTGCGGGAATTCGAAACCCTTTGCGGCCAGGTGGCGGGTGGCGCCCGCGTCGATCACACCGACATGAACCGACCCTTCGTGATCCTGAGCGTGGATGTCGAGGGGCGCTTCTCCACCTTTGATCCGGAGTTGCTGGGCGTGCGGACCGAGCGCTACGGCGACTTCCTCCTGGGGCAGGTGGGGCGGGATTCCCTGGTGGAGGCGATGGCCACGCCAGCCTTTCAACGCATCGCCGCTGACATGGCCGCTGGTGTGGAGATGTGCCGCCAGTCCTGTGAACACTTCGCCCTCTGCGGAGGCGGCGCGGGCAGCAACAAATACTGGGAGTCGGGGACCCTGGCTTGCGGCGAAACCCAGGCGTGTCGCTGGCGTGTGAAGGTCGTGGCCGATGTGGTGCTCTCCGGTCTGGAGCGGTCTCTGGGCTTGGCGGAGGCGCCGCTTCCGTCGCGGCCCTGATCCCTTCCCGCCAACGATGACCCATTCCGGGGCCGCCGACTTTCCTCGAATCGACGCCACCCTCCGTCGCTTGCTCAGTGGCGTGCGGCTGCTGGTGGGCAACCCCTCTCCCGCCTACACCACCATGCTGCGCAGCAACCTGCTCAGCCAGGACCCGGCGGTCCTGCCTCCCCGACTGCTGGGCATGGCCTCCACGGTCGCTGACCTTCGGCCTCTGTTGCCGGACTCCGCCGCGGATGTGCTCGTGGCGACCACGAGCCGGCTCCGAGATGGCGACTGCGTTCCCCTGCTGGCCGACTGGCTGCGTCGGCCGGATCCGCCGTCCCTGCTGGTGCTCCTGCAGGAGGAGGCCCCGCCTCTGCCCCTGATGGCGTTGCTCGGCGCGCCGAGGGTGGCGATCGTCGGGGAGGGAATGGTGGGGAAGGGAGGGCTGTTGCGGGCGGTGGAGCGCCTGCGGGAGGGCCAGGCCCATCTCGATCCGGACGCCCAGCGACGGATCCAGGAGGCGCAGGCCATCGTCGCCCCCCTCACCGAGCGGGAACGGGATGTGCTGGCCCTGGTGGTGGAGGGCCTCACCAACCGCCAGATCGCTGAGCGGCTCGTGGTGGCGGAGGTGACGGCTCGCGATCACGTGCAACGCATCCTGCGGAAGCTGGAGCTGCCCGATCGGAACGCGGCGGCGGCCCTGGCCCTGCGGCTGGGCCTCCACGGCTGAGCGGAAAGACACTGCGCGCGCAGTGTTCCCTGATCGGATCATGCGCTTGAGGATGAGCTCACACCGGTTCAGGGATCCCTCTCTGCAACCCTTGCTCCTCCTTCCCATGACCTCTTCAACCTTCGATCTGAATGGTGTGCTGCAGGCTTCTGTGACGGCTGCCAGCAGCTTCTGGGGCGGCCTCAGCGGCACGTTCTCAGTGACAAACACAAGCACACAGGCGCTCAGTGGCTGGAGCTTCAGCTTCGTCTCCAAGTACAACGCCTTCGACTTCTATTCCGGTGATGAAAGCGCCCAGCTCAATAGTGATGGCACTTACACCATCACGGTGCGTGCAGCTTCTGGTGCTCCTTCGCTAGCCGCCGGTGCGAAGCTGGATCTTGGCTTCACGGTGAACAGCGATAGCGATTCCACCGTGACCGTGGAGGAGGTGGTGCTCCTCGGAGCAGGAACAGGATCCGGGACCGGCACGGCTGGCACGGCTGGCGGCGACAGCGCCAGCACCTCCGGCACCACCACCGGTGGGACGACCGGGTCCACCGGCACCACCGGGGAGACGACCGGCAGCACCACCGGGGGAACCACCAGTGGCACCGGGACTGACACCGGCACCGGGACGGGAACGGGCAGCAGCACCGGCACCGGAGCCCAGACCGGGACGGGGTCGACGTCCGGTGGCTTGTTGGTGGAGATCCAACTCGGCAGCGGCTGGAGCGGCACCTACGAAGGCACGGTCACCGTTCGCAACGCCACCAACGCGACGGTGCCCGCTGGCTGGAGTGTGACGTTCATCAGCGACCATGCTTTGCGCAGCATCAGTGATTTCACGGTTCAGCAGCGCCAACTGGCGGATGGTCGCCAGGAGGTGACCCTCTCGGCCGCCAGCTGGGCCTCGTCTCAGGGGCTGGCCGTCGGGGCCAGTGTCAGCTCCTATTTCCAGGCCAGCGGCACCCTGAACGGCCAGACTGTCGCCGACCTGTTCGACTTCACCACCGGCAGCGGCAGCGGGACTGGTACGGGGGGCGGCTCCGACACGGGGTCCACCGGTGGGTCGGGCACAGGCACCGATTCCGGCTCAGGCTCAGGCTCAGGCTCAGGCGACTCCGGCACCACCAGCGGCAACGGGACCGCCACGGATTCCGGAACGGGAACAGGCACGGGAACAGGCACCGGAACGGGAACGGATTCAGGAGCGGGCACCGGCACCGGCACCGACCCCTGGTCTGGTGGCGGCACCACAGGCGGCACCACAGGCGGCACCCCCGAGGCGATGCGGTTGGTGGGATATTTCGAGGAATGGGGCATCTACGGGCGTGATTTCCGGGTCGCGGACGTGCGCGCCGATCAGCTCACCCATCTCAACTACA
>VGQX01000017.1 GCA_016882305.1 Cyanobacteria bacterium K_Offshore_surface_m2_239 | reverse complement strand
TGGGAGGATTCCAGAAATGTTTCGTGTGAATGATTGCCTTGAAGGGCGAAGACAAGGGCTTGATCTGAAAGTGTCCCGTCAGTCATCTTGTTAATGTTTAAGGTATTGTAAATGTTCTAAGTATTGTCAACGCTCAATCTGGGTGGCAGCAGCTCAAAAAAGTCAATGCTCAAAAAGCCAACGCAACATAAAATTCTGCTCCCGCACAATACACGCAAAATTCACGATAGGAGGGAACAAAACCTAGTCCATGCAGTTGGTTGTAGAGGTGCTTGAAACCATACGGTGTGAATTGCCAGCAATGAACATCCACATAGTCATGACTTGCAAACTCTTGAAACGCACTATCGAAACAAAGGCGGAGTTCAGGTGAGAATGACTGGTAGGGATCTGAAGACGATTGATAGTCATGACGTGTGAAACATCGATGTTCTATTACTGATTTTAGCGCTGGCTTGACGCGTTGGTTGTAGAATGCTTCAACCACATCAACGATTGTCGATTCGGGTATAAAGTGGTCGAAGCATCTGCGTTTATCAGGCACGCTAAATAAGTACCAACCGCCTGGATTTAATATGGAATGAATATCGTTCAAGTGCTGAATCAGATTGGGCTGATGTTCAATGCAGTGGTGGGAGACGATCGCGTCGTATCGTTCTGTGATTTGGGCGTAGCCTTGGGAGAGAAGATAATGGATGTCTGGAACGTTTTCAGGATTTCTGCCCGGTATAAGAGCTGCTCTTGTCTTGAGAGATTCTTTGTCCAGCCAATCCGCGTAGTGAATCTTTTTTTTTTCGTCTCGCAGAAACTCCACCGAAGGGCAATCAAAGACACCGATTTCAAGAATGGAAGAACAAGACTTGAGCAGGCTCATTAGGCCAAAACGGTCATTGATCTGAGATGCCGTACGTCCTTCCGCGAGGCCAAAGGCTTCCCAATGGTCTATAAGCCTTGCATCTTCAATGCCTGCCAGATCAGGATGGAGGCTTCGATATACTGTGGGATCAAACTCTGGCGGGAATGTCATAGAAGCTGGGGCGTAGTCTTAACTATAGCAGGGCAAATCTTGCTTGCCCTGCTTTTGTCACCGTAGGTGATCTCGTCTCGCCCTCGCTATCGTCCCGGCGTTGTTAGGCTGGGGTTTCGATTGCGGCGACCTGCGTTGCAATTGGATAAACCATAGCTGAGTTGACCAGTTCGTGTGATTGGCAAACCTCATCCATCAGACGAGCCGTGCCGAAGATCAACATGTTAATGGCACTGTCTTCCCGCCAAGAGTCTGTTGTGCTCGAAGCTCAGCAGGAAACGAGTCACGTGGGGGCTTGTTGACGACCACCTTGGCTCGCTTCAGCGTTTTGAGCGGGGAACTCTTCGTTTTTTTGGGCTCTGCCGTATCTTTCCTTGAATGCTGGGAGAGGTACGGTCTGGTCTGAGCCCCATCTGGCCTTGCGCGGCTCAGCCCACTGGTCAATCGGCTCCGTGTGCGCCGTCCCTCATTCCATGAGGCCTGGCAACTCTGCAAGGGGTTTGGATCTCCTCCTGCCAGGCCAGTTCGCATATCGCAGGGGGGCCCTGATCGATAAGTCCGCATGGCGATCACAGGTCAAGCCCTGGTTGAGCAAATCAATGATCTTGACTTGAGCAGGATTTGATTCTCGGAAGTTAAGGACAATAGGCTTGATGCCAAGTGTCCTCAAAATTAGTATAATTGCTAATCAGCATGAATTCAATCCTCTGGAGCAGGTTCTCTCCGCTGTTGATGCCATGCTCGTCGATGAGAGGCCACTGGGAACAAAGTCAACGTAGACTCACGGCAAGATTGGCTTGGGCTATGGTTCATGAAAGGCTCAAAATCACCCAGGGCTCAGCGATGGCGTTGTTGGTACTGCTATTGAACCCCTTGAAACGACTCCTGCTTTGTGTTATCTAATAGACAGATCTTTTTGGATATAGATGAGGCTGACTTTTTCAGAAGACCCCAAGTGGTCGAGAACGACAGTTGCTTATGGCAACTCCAAGCTCGTCCGACTTAGATTCAGTCAAGATCAATCATAGGCTGACGGATCAAGGGGTTTTACCCTCGCAGCGTTGGGAGTTGGGACAGCTCAAGAACCTATCGATGGAATGCTTCTCTTGTTGATTTGTAGGATTTGCGCCAAGGTCTTGGCTGAATCTGATGCTGGTTTCGAGTCCTGGTAGCCAAAAGCAGGGGCTAAATCGGGGTTGCCTGGAACCTCTTCAAGAGCGAAGTTTTGATGTTGTATAAATACGCTTAGAAACCTTTCCATGGCGTGAGCAAGAGTGGCATCAACTTGTCCCAGCTCAGATTCATAGCAATTCAAGCTCGGAGCTTTCCTTGTCAGTGAACTGAGTAAATGTACTCTTCCGGCAAACATGCTGCCAGCGATAAAGTCTTTTTTAATTGCCCATTTGGTGGAGATGTCGTAGGCCGCGAGGAGCTCAGCTAACCAGAGTGCGTTCATACTCAAGCAAGCTGTAATCGGGATGATTGACCCAGGCGGCGAGAGAAGCCCAGTCTGATTGTCTTCTCCAAACGTGTGACGGACGTATCTGATTGACTCTGGAGTAATCAGGCTTGAAATCAGGTGGGTCCCCCAATCCGCTCCATCATCAAGGTGCGGAGATTTCTTTGTGTGGATCTTGATGAAATGATCATATTTGTAGTGTACCAGTGCTGGCAATAAAACATTGACGAACGGAACCACATCTCTACCATGATTCTTGGTGATGAAGAGCTTATAACTGTTTATATTATGATCTTCAAGACACGAAAGAACAGCACCTGCCTTCTCTTCGGTTGTGCTGATTAGGTAATCGACAACGCTGCTAGACGGCTCTATGAGTTTAAAGATAGCAGCTAAGTTCTCGGGATAAAAAGCATGAATAACGAGTGCCGTATTGCTGCTTGTTGTTGGCCCTTTTTCGGCATTTGGCATGATTACACTGGATGCTGCACATGTCAGTTCAGGCTTTTCATAGGTAAAGGTCTCGTTGACAAGCAGTTCGGAATGGGCATTAAGATCTTCAATGTGTACTCCAGTAAAGCCTGAAGGATAATGATATAAGTATGCCCAGGTAAGACTAACTCTTATCCAGTCTAGATAAGAGTTGTGGGAATAGTTAAAAAACAGATCATGATGGTCATGTCGAACCGCATGACACGATGGGATGTAGAAGGGGCTGGGGGGGAAAGGCCGGAAGTGAGAATGATATCTGTAGGAATCATAATCCAGCTTGCCAGAATCTTCGCGACAACGAAGAGAATCGATCGAATTTTCGATTGCTCCTTCGCTGTAGAATGCTAGGGCAGAATCTGTGAAGAAGATAGGATTATTGCATTCTGGCCATATCAGTTTAACGATACGTTTAAAACGATAGAGGGAAAAAGAAGATTTTTGCTTAGAACTGATTCGCAGCAAAAATAATGGCCTCTGATCAACAGATAGCAACGTAAGATTTTGGACGTGTGGACGGATGCCAGCAACAAGTGTTTCGATGGCGGAAGGTATGGGTTGCCGTAGAAAGTTAAACTCGATAATAAATGAATAGTCTTGGACAGATTGACTACCGCAGGGATAAAGCTGATCTCTATTGAGAACGAATCCGTTTTCGTCAATCTTTAGAGGCAGAATGAATGAAGTAATGGACGAATACTTAAATAGTTCTTCATTTAACCACTGTGGTGTGCTCGGATCGATGCGAGCGATGATGAACGATTTGATTTTAGTGCCAGTTGCCATAAATACTTGCAGGATAGGAAGTATGCTTTGCCAAAAACTCTTTTACATGAGAGAGTTGGTTTTCATGCATCATGTTAAGCTTATTCTTGATTACTGGAGACCCAATTGTTAGCATCTGATAGGGCAGATTATAAATTGCATTAAAATGAGGATGAGACGATGCATGAAGCTGAAAAGGTTCATGGTCTTCAACATATGCCGAGTAACTAAATCCACTCTTGGCTAAATGTTCGGTCAATGTGCATTCAAATCGGGCGACGACATCGATGAGGGCTGTTGCAAAGCTAACCGAAGCCCAATACTCAATAAAGGCTTGACTTGTAAATACTTTCTTGCTAAATGATAAGAAGAAAGATTGTATATGTCTGGGAATACGCTTGTCTGGAAGATGGGAAGCTTCCGGTCGGTTTGAATTGCAAAGTTCAGGAAAGATCGTAAGTCCCCAGAAGTCGTTGTTCCTTTTTTCCATGGTCTCAAAGACTGATGACCACGGAATGAATGGACCAATGCAGCTTGAATTGACCAGTAGAAGTTCATCAAATGTTGATAAGAAATCAAGACCAAGATGATCAATAGCGTCTTTCCATGCACCAAAATCATAACCTACATTATCGCGGCAGTAAATTTGCGATGAAATTCTTTCTAGACACTCTCGTTCCAAAGAAGAAAGCTTAGAGTTTGAAACTACGAGCAAATAGTCAACATCAGAATAAAGAGTGCTAAGAAAGTATTCATTCTCAGCGGACAAGACTGTTTCATTGCCAAAATAAACGTAGATAGCAACCCTGCTTTTGGATGTGTGTCCACTGGATGAATTAAACATCACGACTTGTTCATAGGCATATTGATTGCATTTAGCGAGATATGGAAAGACTCGCTCCACGGCATGGGCCAGTGTGGATTCAACCTGTTGATCTTCGGCTTCAAATGAATCGTAGGTAAAGCCTTGAGAAAACAATTGATGGATCGCATCAGTGCGTGCCCAAAAGAAACTGCCAGCAGAAAAGTCTGGTTCTTGGGGAAGCGGAGGAACAATGGATGGATCTCCAAAACAATCGTTCAATAATTCTTGGCAACGAGATTTCTGATCTGGACCCCATGACATGTGCGTACTCATGGGAGCATAGACCGGAACACCAATAATGCCAATGTCAGGATTGGCGAGAAAAGTATTTAGAATCATTTTTACATTGGATTTGTCTCCGAGAAGATTCCTTAAACAATATCTTCTCCATAGATGACCCCAATTAACGGTTTCCGATTTTTTGCTATGGAGGTGTAAAACCAAGTCATACTGATCAATGATATCCGTTAACTCAACAATAAATGGTCCCAAGTCACGTCCACGATTCTGAACCAACTTGACAATAAATTTAGATACATGCGTAAATCGATGCTTATTAGCTTCTACCAAATCAAGAGAGGCCTGATCGCAGACAGTGATGATGAGATCATGTGAAATGGGGATACAATTAATGGCTTCAACAAATTCATCTAGAAGATCAGCGTAGAATAAATGAAGATGAACAATTAGCGAATGATTGAAGAGGTCAAGCGAGGACGAGGCATTTTTGACAATGGGACTAGGGCGATTGGGAAGCTTGCAAATAGCGCGCGAGAGGGCATTGATATTTGCATAGCCAAAACGGGCATCGGGTTCTAGGTAAGTCCCTTCTGCCCACTCGTTCCAAGCATTAACGAAGAGAAATCGCTCTTGATCAGGAAATGTATGGACGGTGTATTCCCAAGCTTTCCGGCACCATTGGTAAAACTTGTCACCACTGAATTTTGCCCAGGCATGGAAAGCCCCTTTTCGTCGCGCTGAATTGTCCCAGCCCATCATCACGCATCGATAAATTGGAATGTTGACATTGGCTGCCAAGCAACTGTCCTTCAGAATAGAATCAACAAAATGTTCGTAGTCAAAAATATAGGCATCCGTGTCTGCACAGCCAAACGATTCTTTATTTAGGTGTTCAACAGTTGCAATGGGCCGTGGAGGGAATTCAACAAACTTATCAATAAATGATGGTTCTTGATTGAAAAATGAATTGTCATATACAGCCCAAACGCTGATTTCTCCAATGTTGTTATCTCGGCACCATTGGCGCCAATTGGCAACAACCGATTCGGCATCTGGAATAATGGTAAGATTGTAGATAATAATAATTGGTTTATCATTTAGCCGAATGTAGCGCTTATCTCGAAGAAAGATTGCAATATCCTGAATGAATCTTATCTCCCAGCCGGGTTCATAGCGCTGTTCCATAAGAATTTCCTTGTCAAGACCATCCCACCGACGTGTCCAATTTTCATTGGCCCAGCAAACTAAGAAGCCGTGATCAAGATCTTGTCGCCGCAAGAAATTTTGAATCGGTCTTTCAAGAAGCTTTTTGCCGCTAAACCAATAATAATAAAAGCAAAAGCCGTTGATTCCAGAGGCTTTCGCAATCGCTACCTGCTTCTCAAGAGGAATCTCTTCTTGTAGATCGTAGTAGCCAATATCTGGATGGGGAACGCGTGGTTGATAATGTGAAGGGAATCTAGGAAGCGATTTTGATGTATTTGTCCATTCCGTAAACCCTTCTCCCCACCATTGATTATTTTCAGGTATCTCATGAAATTGAGGGAGGTAAAAAGCAATCGTCTTCACGTAGGATGGGCTGACTCGATATTCTTGCCGTTCATAGAATTGACCATAATTTAACTGCCGAGGATGTGTTGGGGCCTGAGGCTGATTTGTGGCAGATTCCTGAGGCGTTATCGTGATTGTTGAATATTTAGACTTAATCTGTTTGGCATATTCTAGGAGGATCGCGGGATAATAATCGCGAGCGATCATTGTGTCGCAAAGATGGCTGGCTTCTTCGAACTTCTTGTCTTCTATTAATCTGTGAAGCTCGGGGAGAATGGGCTTGATCATTGAAACAGTTGACAGAGAGAAATTGCGAAAATTAATCAGATTATTCCGAACCTAAGTTGATCTAGCTTCTCAATGAGAAAGTCCTTCAGCCGTGCCAGGATCAAGATCTTTATGTATCCATGGTTACAACGTGCTGAGGTTTAACTTTAGCATGGCAGCCCGCTCGGGTTGGCTGACCCCGCCGCATGGCGGGAATCTTTAGGTAGGGTGAGTCCGAAGGCGTACATCAATACTTGTTGCCAAGTGAAACGCTCTCTCGAGGATCAAAGCTCTTTTTCCGGTCATTTCTACGGGTTCCAGGACCATCAACCATCAGCTTGCAAAAGTCCGCCGTCTCATCAGCTCTCTGTCACGGCGTGATCCAAACCCCACCCAAGTTGGTGGATGTATTGATCCTTTGGTCCGAGCATATCCAAGCACTGGATGCAACACGGCTTCAACGGTTGTCGAAGGCTTTCCGGGCTGGCGGCAGGCGATGGAGCGAGCGAGAATGATTCCTGTTGTCCCTAGAATTCGCAGCCTGTTGATCTCGGCTTCGATTGTGATGGCGAGCCTATTGGGCGTTGGCGTCTTGTGGGTTCGTGTCGAATAGAGACTTGGCATGGGAATGCAACGATTCTTCCTTGTCGTTCCGACTTGTACCCTGCCCTGCGCGCTCCGGCCCATCTCTGCGTTGTGCCGCAGGCTTTGTTCTGAATTCAAGGGGAAAGGGCCTGGGAATCCACGAAGTCAGGACTTTTATCCGGTGCTTTTGCGCGCTGGAGGGGGCGGATTGGTTTGGAATGGACCTTTCCTCTTGGCTTGCTTTCGGAGTGATGGCCACCTTCCATCTCCAAACATTCCTAAACTATACTAGCATCCGGAGTTGCCCTCCATGACACCATCTCCCTCCGGCCCCCCCGCCCCTGAGGATGCCACCAGCGGCGGCGGCTGGCCCCTGATCGATGGTTGGGCAAGGGCGACGCTGTCTCCCGCCGGACCACGCCTTTGGCAGACGCTGACCCACAAAAGCGCCTGTTTGTCCTGTGCCTGGGGAACGGGAGGACAAAACGGTGGTTTTCGCGATGAATCGGGTGAGCCGCTGCAGCGGTGCCTGAAAAGCGTGGAGGCCATCAGCGCCGAGCTGCAACCGGCCGTGCCTCAGTCCGTCTTTGCGGACCGTGATATGGAGGAGTTGCGACAGCTCACATCCGCGGAATGCGATCGGTTGGGCCGCTTGGATCGGCCCCTCATCCTGCGGGAGGGGCGTCGACACTATGAACCGCTGTCCTGGGACGAGGTTCATGCCCTTGCTGCGGCTGCCTTCCGCAAGCCGGCGCCGGAGCGGGTGGCCTCCTACAGCTCAGGGCGTTCCTCCAATGAGGCGGCCTGGCTGTTGCAGTTGCTGTTGCGGGCGCTTGGCTCCAACAACCTCGCGGATTGTTCTGATCTCTGTCACGCGCCCTCGACCGTTGGGCTGTCCGAGGTCTTCGGAAGCGGCACCTCCAACGTCAGCCTGGAGGGTCTGCGCAAGGCGGATGGCGTGGTGCTCGTGGGCTCCAACGCGCCTGCGAACCACCCCCGCTTGATGAATGAGCTCATTCGCCTGCGCGAGCGCGGCGGCACAGTCATCGTCATCAACCCGCTTTTGGAGGGCGGCCTGCTCCGCTTCGGCTCGCCGGCCTTCCCGATCCGCTCGATGTTGGGCGCTGGCAGCGCGATCGCCTCCCTCTTCCTGCAACCCAATCCCGGGTCTGATGTGGCGGTCTTTCTTGGCCTCCAGAAGGCGCTGCTGGAGAGTGGCGCCATCGCTTGGGATTTTGTGAAGGCCCATGCCGATGGCTGGCCGGAACTCATCGCCCAGATTGAGGGAACCTCCTGGGAGGCCATCACCACCTGCTGTGGCCTCAGTCGTGAGGAGTTGGCGCACACCGCCAGCCGCTTGGCCGCCTGCCGGGCGGTGGTGTTTGCCTGGGCCATGGGCATCACCCACCATGCCAATGGCACGGACAACGTGCGCGCCATCGCCAACACCGCTGTCCTCACCGGGAATGTCGGCCGACCGGGAGCCGGTGCGATGCCGATTCGCGGCCACTCCAATGTGCAGGGTTTTGGTTCGATGGGGGTGACCGTTCGGCTGCGGGAGCCGATGCGGCTGGCGTTGGAGCGGCTGCTTGGCCAACCCCTCAGCCCCGTCCAGGGCTTTGACACCCGCGCCTTGATCGAGGCGGCGGATCGTGGTGTCGTGGAGACCTTGTTGTGCCTTGGCGGCAACCTCTTTGGGGCCAATCCGGACAGCGGCCAGGCTCGTCGCGCTCTCGGCAAGATCGACACTATTGTTTATCTGGCGACCAAGCCAAATATGGGTCATTTTCATGGCCTGGGTGCGCGCCAGACACTCCTCTTGCCCGTGTTCAATCGCTTTGAAACACCCCATCGCACCACCGTGGAATCGGGCAATAACTGGGTGCGCCTCAACGAACCTGGCACCAGCCATCTGCGGACCGCTCAGTTGATCAGTGAGGTGGATTTTCTTGCCGAGTTGGCCCACCGCCTGCATGGCGATGCGCCGGTGGATTGGCGTCGTCTGCACGACGTCATCTACGTGCGCGCGTTGATTGCTCGCACCGTGCCAGGCTATGAAGCCCTGGCCAGCATTGATGAGAGTCGACGTGAGTTTGAGGTGGCTGGACGGGTGTTTCATCAGCCGCGCTTCGCCACCCCGAATGGTCGAGCCCAGCTGGCGACCACCCCCCTGCCGGAGCTGACGCTTCCGCAGGCCGACCACTTTGGTGGATTGGCGCCGGGAGAGAGCGGGCTGGTGTTGAGCCTGATCACCGCCCGCAGCTACGGTCAACACAACACCGTGGTTTACAAAGCCGCGGACAGAACTCGCGGCATGCTCCATCGCCAGACGATCCTGATGAATCCAGAGGACATTGCCCAGAGTGGCCTGACCGCCCATGGCCGCGTCCATGTTCAAGGAGAGGCCGGGTCTTTGACGGACATCGAGGTGATCCCCGGCTCGATCCGACGCGGCGCGGCGCTGATGTTCTACCCCGAAGCCAATGTGCTCATGCGCCCGGTGATCGATCCCGACAGCGGTACCCCCGCCTTCAAGCGTGTGCCCGTGCTGGTGCGAGAACAACGGGACGCGAGAGTGCCATGAAAGCCGTCTGGATCATTGATGGTGCCTATCTCTTCAATCACGGTCGTCTGCGCCCCTTTGACTACCTCAAGCTGCGGCTGGAACTGGAAAGACTCAATGGCTCTCCCATTCACGAGGCCTTCTACCTGAACTCCACGCGGGATCCGGCCACCGAAGCCCAAAATGCCTTCCACACCTGGCTGAAATCAGCTCCTCCTCGCGGTCCCAAAATTCGTATGCAGCTCTATCGGTTAAAGGACTTGCACGTCACTTGCAAACATTGTGGGGCGGAATTCGTGCGAGAAGTGCAAAAGGGGGTGGATGTCGGCATCGCCACACTCATGGTCAAAATGGCCGCTCAGGAGGCCTATGAACGCTTGATCCTTTCCGCTGGGGATGGCGACTTCGAAGATGCCATCTCCTATGTCAAATCCGATCGTCTAAAGGAGGTTTGGATTTGCGGCTCCCAGGATAATCTCTCCCCCGATCTGCAGTCCTATGCCGACAAAGTGATCTGGCTCGAGGATCTGCATCCCCTGATTGACAAGGAGGGATGAGGTGCCTGGACGAGTGGTGTCATGGCTCCATCCCTGACGATTCGACCGCTATCGCCGGCTGACATCCCCACCGTGACGGAGTGGGCACGGCGGGAGGGGTTTGCTCCAGGGGCGGGCGATGTGGAGATCTATCGCCACACCGATCGCCAGGGGGTGTGGGTGGGATGCCTGGGGTCAGAGCCGGTGGGATGCATCGCGGGCGTGCGCTACAACGCGGCTTATGGCTTCATCGGCTTGTTTCTGGTGGTGCCGGAGCATCGGGGCAAGGGGTATGGGATCCAGCTCTGGCGCCAGGCCCTGGAGCATCTGTCGGATCTGCCCACCATCGGCTTGGAGGCCGCGCCGGATCGGGTGGAGGATTACGCGGGATGGGGCTTTGTGCCCGCCTCGCCCACGACCCGCTGGCGGAGGCCGGGGTCTGGGGCGTCAACCCGGCCGGCGGAGACGGGGCCGTGCCTGGCAGCCACCTGGTGCCTGGTGCAGGGCGAGGCGGTCCCGGAACGGGCGGTGCAACGCTTCGACGCCCGGCGGGAACCCACGCCGCGTCCTCACTTCCTGCGTCAGTGGCTTCACCAGCCGATCGGCACGGTGCATGCCCTCGTGGACCGGCAGGGCGCCTGCCATGGTTTCGGGCGCCTCCGGCCCTGCTTGCTCAAGCGCGGCGAGGGTTGGCGTGTCGGTCCCCTCGTGGCGGATCATCCCGCCGCAGCTCGCGCTCTGCTGGAGGGGTTGCTCCAGAACCATCCGGGTGTCGTGTTGATCGATGGACCGGGCGCCAATGCGCAGGCGCCACCGCTGCTGAGGAGTCTGGGGTTCACGCCCGTTTCCTCGACGCTGCGCATGTATCGGGGAGAGGTCCCGACCGCGTCCTTGGAGGAGGTCTACGGGCTGGCCTGCTTGGAGCTCGGCTGAAGATCCCGGGGCGGCGAGGACCCCAAGCCCCGCACCCGCGCTTCACGCCCCGCTCCCACCTCCCGCAGTTCCACCCGCCAGCAGGGCTCCGGCTGGACGATGAGCCGCTCCGGCCACTCCACCGCCAACACGGCACCGAGCGCCCGCGCCTCCTCTTCTTCCTGGGCAAAGAGTTCGGCGGCGGCGGCTGGTTGTTCGAGGCGATAGAGATCAAGGTGCACCAGGGCGGTTGGCACCCGGATCACGGCGCTCGGATCCACATCCGCCGCGGGGGACGCCGCGGGCCGCGTCGGCGCGAGGTCGCGGGGGGGAGGGGACAGGGTGGTTTCTCCCCGGTAGTGGTGGGCCAGCGCAAAGGTGGGGCTGGTGATCGGCTCCAGGATGCCCAGCCCTTGCGCGAGCCCCTGCACCAGGCAGGTCTTGCCCGCGCCCAGGTCCCCCTGCAACAGCAGCAGCGGTGGCGGCCCTGTCCACGGTTGATCCGGCCTTCGCTCCCTCAGCCTCTGGTCCAGCAGCCGCTTCGCCAGCCGACGACCCAAGTCCAAGGTGGCGTCCGCATCGCTCAGTTGGCACACCTCGATCGCGTTGTTCCCACCCATGCCTGTAGATTCCCTGTTCAGCGAGCCCGAAGCCTCGGCGTCTTCGCAGATATTGCCATCCCTTAAAGGAGTTTTTCATGGTTGCGACGCCCGTGGCGCCCGCGGAAGTTTTTCCGCATCTGCAGGCCACCAGCTCTTACGTGATCGCCGACATCGGTCAGGCGGATTTTGGCCGCAAGGAGCTGGCCATCGCCGAAACCGAGATGCCGGGTCTGATGGCTCTGCGCGCCAAGTACGGCGCTGAGAAGCCGCTCAAAGGAGCCCGCATCGCCGGCTCCCTGCACATGACCGTGCAGACCGCTGTCCTCATCGAAACCCTGGTGGCTCTCGGCGCTGAGGTGCGCTGGGCCAGCTGCAACATTTTCTCCACGCAGGACCACGCCGCTGCCGCCATCGCTGCCGCCGGCATTCCCGTGTTCGCCTACAAGGGTGAAAATCTGGATGAGTACTGGGCCTTCACCCACCGCATTCTGGAGTGGGGCGACGGCGGAACCCCCAACATGATCCTGGATGATGGTGGCGATGCCACCGGCCTGGTGATCCTGGGCAGCAAAGCGGAAAAGGATCTCTCGGTGTTGGACAACCCGGGGAGCGAAGAGGAGGTTGCCTTCTTCAAATCCATCCGCGCCAAGCTGGCCAGCGACCCCGGTTTCTATTCCCGCATTCGCGCCAACATCCAGGGCGTGACGGAAGAAACCACCACTGGCGTGGCACGTCTGTATCAGTTGCAGAAGAGCGGCGAGCTCCCCTTCCCCGCCATCAACGTCAACGATTCGGTCACCAAGAGCAAGTTCGACAACCTTTATGGTTGCCGCGAATCTCTTGTGGACAGCATCAAGCGCGCCACCGATGTGATGGTGGCCGGCAAGGTAGCGCTGGTGATGGGTTACGGAGATGTTGGCAAGGGCTCGGCTCAGTCGTTGCGTGGCTTGGGAGCCACTGTGATGATCGCTGAAATCGATCCGATCTGTGCCCTGCAGGCCGCGATGGAAGGCTATCGCGTCGTCCGCCTCGACGATGTGGTGAAGGATGTGGACATCTTCGTCACCGCAACCGGCAACTTCCAGGTGATTCGCCATGATCACCTGATCCAAATGAAGGATCAGGCTATCGTTTGCAACATCGGCCACTTCGACAACGAAATCGATGTTGCTTCCCTGAAGCAGTACACCTGGGACAACATCAAGCCTCAGGTGGACCATGTGATCCTGCCCAGCGGCAACCGCATCCTTCTGCTTGCCGAAGGCCGTCTGGTCAACCTCGGTTGCGCCACGGGCCACCCCAGTTTCGTGATGAGCAACTCCTTCACCAATCAGGTGTTGGCCCAGATCGAGCTGTACACCAAGGGTGCCCAGTACGACAAGCAGGTGTACGTTCTGCCGAAGCACCTGGATGAGATGGTGGCTCGTCTCCACCTCGACAAAATCGGTGCCAAGCTGACAGAGCTCACCACTGAGCAGGCGGCCTATATCAACGTTCCCGTTGAAGGTCCTTACAAGCTGGAGCACTACCGCTATTGATCCCGGCTTCTCAGCCGTTTGAATCAACTTCAAACCCTGCCGTCAGGCGGGGTTTTTTGTTGGTCGCCAAGGGTTGTGGAGGGAGCCCGCGCAGTGCGGCAGACCTGAATGTCGTGGAGATTCAAGTCAACGAGCCACTTCTCATGCCCCGATTGAAAAGGCGTTCTTCCTGAGCATGCCTGATGGTCGCGGATAGTGGAATTTCCAGGAAAAGAACATACAAGTAGTAGACCGCTTTCCAGCAGACCTCTGCCCAGATCCGCAGGCGTGGTTTTCGTTTGCCTTTGAAATTCAGGCCATACTCCACGAGGGCCACGTGTTTCAGGGAATTGCGGATCACATAGTTGTAATAGCCGGGCAGATTTCCTTTCTTGGCGCTGAGGTAGTGATAGTTGAGATAGGCGCTTAGTGGAACCTGTTTCCTGTAGGCAGCGTCTTCCACGTAATGCTTCGCCACGGCCTTTTTGGCAACCACGCGTTCATAGCCGTGGGAGATGATTCTGCCAATAAGGTCCGTCTCATCCGCGTAGTGGGAGTACTTCAGGCCAGTGTCAAAGCGAAAACGCTTAAAAATCGATGCTCTGAACGACATGTTGCACCCCCAGACGTGTTTGTCGTTGATGTAGATATCCTGGCTGTCTCCTTTGTGGCTGATTCCTCCAACAACGGCGATGTTTTCATGCGTGTATGCCTTCACGAGCTCATGGATCCAGGTTGTTGAGACGGAGCAGTCATCATCAATGAAGGCAATGATTTCCCCCTTGCTGTTGGCTACACCCAACATTTCTGGCGTTGCAGAGTCCCTTGGCTTTCCTGTTGTGAACAACGTGAAGTGTGACTTGTTGAAACTGATAGTTTTGCAGAAATTCCCAGGTGCCATCAGTGGAGGCATCGTCGACGACGACCACCTCAAAGCTTGGATAATCAATCGTTGCAATCGATGGTAGGGCGTATCGCTGAAGAGCCTTGAGTCTGTTGCGCGAACAGATGACTATGGATACGAAAGGGAGTGTCATTCTTTCTTGAAAAAGTCAGCGGGGAAGCGTTGGCAAAACTGTCCAGTGCGCCTTCGGTTCCCATGACTATAAGCGCGTCAATCGCTTGGTCGCCTTCCCTGCCAGCCTTGCCGCAGCGGACTCGGTGGCCACTGAAAATGCCTGGCGCCATGGTTCGGCGCCATGGTCGATGCACGCGTTGATTCAGACGCTGCCATCTGGGTCTTCCCTGGGGTCCTGACTGGTGCCCTGTCAGGGGCGCGCCCAGATGGCTGGCTGGTTCGTGAGCATCGCGACGGCGCTCGTCCCGTGAAAAAATTGATGCCCGTTGAACGCTGATCCGTGGCCATCGAACTGGTTGAGAAGATCCCTGAGTTCATCGGCAACGCTGTGGAAGCCAATCCCGTTGCCGGTTATGGGGCCATCTTCGCGGCCATGTTTCTCGAGAATCTGTTCCCGCCGATTCCATCCGAACTGATCATGCCGCTTGGGGGTTTCTACGTCCAGCAAGGCAAGCTCTCTTTGCTGTTTGTTGTCTTAGCGGGTCTGCTCGGCACCGTTTTGGGAGCTCTTCCCTGGTACGGAATCGGTCGCTTGGTGAATGAGGATCGCCTGGAGCACTGGCTGTCTCGCCATGGCCGCTGGATCGGAATCCGCCCTCAAGAACTTCATCGCAGCCGCACCTGGTTCAATCGCCATGGCAACGCCTTGGTGTTCTGGGGACGTCTCATCCCCGGGATTCGCACCTTGATATCGGTGCCCGCCGGCATCGAAGTGATGCCTCTTGCGCCCTTCTTGCTTTGGACCACCGCCGGCAGCTTCATCTGGACCCTGCTGCTCACGCTGGCGGGTTTTCTCCTCGGTGAGGGCTACAGCCGCGTGGAACTCTGGATCGCGCCTGTGGCCAAGGTCATCAAGGTCCTCCTGGTCTTGGCTCTTCTTGGCGGCCTGGTGTGGGTGGGCCTGCGCATCTGGCGCAAGCGGGCCAACACCCACTGACTCGCCTCGGAGAGCGACGCCTTGCCCAGAGGGCTCCCGGGCAAGAGACGTCCTGTGGAATCCTGAGGGATCCGGGAAAGAAAGGGGCGCCGGCCTGGGGAGCACCCCCAAGCGCGTGCGTTCAATTCCCCTCCGCAGACGGGGGACCCAGCCAGTGAGAAACGTATCTTAAATCCTGTACTCAACAACTGCTATGTTGTCATAGTTCATTGGAGGTTGATTGCAGCATGACCTTCCCGCTTGGCGCATTGAGATCTCCGGGTTCAGCCAAGCTCTTCATCTGCTTTGTCTGCCTTGTCTACCTCTTGCTCATCGTTCCTGGGCCTGGCACTGCCTTGCCCTGGCTGATCGTGGATGATGGGTTGTTTTTCCGCTGGTCCTCCCAGATCCAGCAGGGTAACTGGTTGGGACCCTGGGATTATCTGACAACAGCAAAAGGACCACTCCACTCGCTCTTGGTGGCTTGGGCTGCTGACCTTGGAATCGGCCCCTTCGCTTATAAGCGACTTCTCTATCTCCTGGGCTCTCTTGTCTTTGCCTTTACAGTGATTCGCCCCGGTCGCCCATGGCTACGTCTTGCCTTGTTGGTGGCTTTGCTGGCTGATCCTTTTCAGTTTGGTCCCTTGGGTCTCCGCAATTTGCGGGAGGGAACCTACCTTCCCATCCAAATGACTGCACTTGGTCTTGGGAGTCTTGTCTTGGACCGGCTTCGCGCCGATGTTTTGCGGCCGGCCAGAATTCTGCTGCCTATGTTGGCGATGGCTTTTGCTGTTGGCCTTTTGTTGATCACGAGGGAGGGACGATTGATTGTGGTCTCTGAGATGTTTGTTTGGCTTGTTCTTGCGGCATTGCTTCTTCGAAACAAGCAACAATGGCGCCTCTGGAGGCGTGCGTCAGTGTCAATTCTTCTTTCGTTTACCCTGATCCTGCTGGTGCCTTTGCTGCCTATAGCTATCCTGCGTTCTCTGCATGCAACACACTACGGTTATCCCTTATCCAACAGTTTTGAAGAGGGAGGATTTAGTCGGTTCTTTGCTAAGTTATCTGCCCTTAGAGAACGGGGAGATCAGGCGTATATCCCTCGCGTCTCAGTGAAAAAACGTACACTTATCTTGGCAGCAGAAGAACTGAGAGACAGGCCTGAGGGCTTGCGTCGTATCTTGAATGGTATTGATTGGAGTGATGGTGACTATGGTTGTCGTGAATACCCTGACACTTGTCAAGACATGGCTTCTGGTTGGCTGGTGTGGGCTTTGCGGAAAAGCATTGCCAACCAACTTGTTTCACCTGCAAATGAAGCCCGTTTCCAAGCTGCCCTGTCTCAGCTCAACAGGGAGGTGGATCAACTTTGCAGTTCTAGTTTGCGCCTCGAATGTGTGAATCAAAGTTCAGGATATTCCACGCCGCCCACCCGCTGGGGATTTGTCAATCTGCAACAGGAGGTGGCTCATGAAACCGCCGCAATTTTTGCCAAAGTCTTTGTTCCCCAGCTGTTTCCCTTTGGACGCCCTGATCTGGCCAAACACACATGGAAGGGTCCGATGGCGCCTGCGGACTTACAAAGGCTCCGACTCCCAGAGCAGATTCCTTTGTCGGAGCAAGTGTTTTGGCAACGCCTTTACGTGGGTATCAGTATCATTGGCTTTCTTATGAGATGGCTTCTGCTCGTGCTGGCGCTGCTCTCGTTGACTCTTTTTCGTCAGCGCCAGCTTGTGAAGGCCAGCCTGGATCCGGTAGCCGCCTGGCTATTGAGCTGTAGCTTGATCCACTCTGCCATCTATGTGCTGATTGGTCTGGTCAGTTTTTCCGGCGCCCCCTACACTCTCTTGGCGGCACCAATAGCTGTAGGTTTTTATTCTCGCCTTATCAGAGAGACACTCTCTGATAAGGCAATCGGTCCTCCTCCCCAGAGTTTGAAGCCCATCACGTGAAATCTCCTCTTTTGAGTTTTGTGATTCCATGCCTGAATGAGGCACGCACTTTGGGTTTGGTGATCGCTGATTGCCAAGCTGGCGGCGATGCCCTCAATGCGCCTTATGAAATCATTGTTGCCGACAATGGCAGTACAGATGGATCTCCTGAGATCGCGATTTCTCATGGCGCCAAGGTTATTGCCGTTTCTGAGCGCGGTTATGGTGCCGCGCTGCTGGAGGGCATCCGTGCGGCTCAGGGAACCTATGTGTTGATGGGCGATGCCGACAGCACCTATGACTTCAGCCAGGCTCCGGTTTTTGTTTCGAAGCTTCAGCAAGGATATGACTTGGTCATGGGGAATCGTTTTAAGGGCACAATTGCCGATGGTGCGATGCCCTTTCTTCATCGCTATCTTGGAAACCCTGTGTTGAGTGCACTGGGTCGGCTGTTCTTTGGGATCAAGATCAGTGATTTTCACTGCGGTCTGCGAGGCTTTGGCAGAGAGACCATAAATTCGCTCAACCTCCACTGTAAGGGCATGGAATTCGCCTCGGAAATGGTGATTAAATCAAGTCTTTTCTCTCTGCGAATTACTGAAATTCCTACAGTCCTGCGTCCAAATCCACCTGGGAGACAACCTCATTTAAAGACTTGGCGCGACGGGTGGCGCCATTTAAAATTTATGTTGTCTTTTTCACCAAAATATAGCCTCTTGCCGGTTGCTTTCCTCCTTATTGTGGCGGCAGTATGTCTCAGTTTGCTTTATGCTGTGCAGTGCGTTCCTTTTACTGGAACGAATACGATGATCTTCGCGGCTTCGTGTGCAATTGCATCCATGAGTATTTTGTCTGATTATATACTGACACGCGAAATGATATATCAGCGTCTCACTTTGCCAAGGCGGCACGTGTCCACCTTGATTGATCAACTTCTGGGGCTGAATAAGGGCACGGATCGATTGTTTAAGCTATCAGCTGCATCTTTTGTTTTGGCTTTGATTGGCCTTGTTTGCATGATGATCTTCTGGTTGCGATCTTCCCTGGCCATACCCTTGGCAGCCACAACTGGATTTCTTTCCTGTTTCCTGATGTTTGTTTCCATTTCCTCATATCTCACTGCTGCGAAAGTGTCAACGTATCGCTCGCTCCACTATAGGTCACACTCCTGACTAAGGGGGCGACGCGAAAGATAATAAACAAGATTGCTTGTAAATCCCCATAGACGGTGATGTTTTTTGACAGCATATAGATTTTCGCCCGAAATCAAGCGATCCATGTCTCTCTCGCTGAGTAAATTAAGATTTTTTTCATCAGCAAAAAATGGACGGCCTGAATAGCGCAGGAATCTCCTGAAAATCGCCGGTTTGAGCCAGTGAAGAAATGGAGTTAAGGTATGAAACTCTAGTGGAAAATAACGGTTTGGAGTTGTAATTACGACCACTTTTCCTACGCGTGTCAACTCTCGAACCAAATCGAGTTGTCTTTGTCGTGTGCCTACATGTTCAATTACTGCTGAACAGAATACCAGGTCAAAACTCTCTGCCGCAAATGGGAGCTGACAAGCATCAGCAAGAATGAACTTAACCCCTGGGTGTTCCTGTTCAAGAAAGCTTGCGTCTTCTAGTCCTACAGCGGTGACAGCATCAGGATAAGGGTAAAGCTTTTCAAAGAAATTTGAATCTGTTGTGCGATCAGATGTCACGCCAGCATCAAGAATTGTCCAATATGGTTGCGGCTGAAGCCGTTTCATCATGCCACAGTAAATTTCTTGTCTAACTCTCCAGGCCAATCTTGGAGCGAACCCCCCAAGACGAGGGGCAATGTAGGCCGACTCTGCTTTCATGATAGAGAACGTGAGAGAATCTTCACTCCAGCTCCGACAATCAGGAGCCCGAAAATCTTGTCCAAGGTTAATGTCTCTTTGAAGAGTGTTATGCCGAGTGTTGTTGTTAAAATAATTGAGATGGCGATGACGAGAGGATAGGCTTGTGATAAAGGGAAGCGACTCAGCAAGGCCACCCAGATCACTGTTGAGAGCGCATACAGAAGGCAGGCGGCCAGGAAGATGGGTGTCGTAAATAAATGCATGGCAAAGGTCATCGGGCTATGGGAATATGATTTGGTGTGTTGAGCTGCCAATTTGAATAATGCCTGTCCGGCAGTGAGCATGACAGAGTAAAAAAATAGGCTGAGGAGCGGATTTGTGAGCACGATTCAACCCTTGTGCTTTTTTATTTTATCACGATGAAGATCGTCTTCGCTCTGGCTGAGCTTTCGTGTGATGCATCGCCTGGCAGATCTTGCTTTCTGGTATCTCTGCTTTGGATTCCCTGTCTGGGCTGGCAAGTCGTCTGCTGTTGGTTGTGCCAGGTGTCTATGCGCAGGTATTCATGAAAGAATCGATCTCCTACGAATCTCTCTGATTCCCATCGTGCTCGCTGGCCTCCCGGGCTCCGTCCTTGGGGCGCTTCCCTGGTAGGGCATCGGCCGCCAAGTGAACGAAGAACGCATCGCGCAGTGGCTGTCTCGCCATGGCCGCTGGATTGGGAGCTCCCAAGAACTGCACCGCAGCTGCACCTGGCTCAACCGCCACGGCATGGCCCTGATCTCTGTGCCGGCCGGCATCGCAATGATGCCCATGGCCCCTTTCTCCGCTGGACCACCGCCGTCAGCCTCATCTGGACCCTCCTGCTGACCCTGGCCGGCACCCTCCTCGGGGAAGGCAGCCGCCGGGTGCAGTCCTGGATCGAACCTGTGGCCACGGTGGTAAGGGTCCTGCTGGTGGTGTCTGTTCTGGCCGGCTTCGGCTGGTTGGGCTTGCGGATCTGGACAAAGCGAGTGGACAGCCACTGAGGTGGTCGGCCGCCGCTCCGGCCCCGGCCAGCCGCCACAACAACGGGATGGAACAAAAAGGGCGCCCTGCTTGGCGCCCCCGTCAGACGACCGCCGCTGGCGCGACAGCCCTGAGCCCCCTTAGAACGGAACTTCCTCCTCACTGGGCTCTCCTCCCCCGAAGCTGCTTTCCGAGGAGTCCATGTCGCGACGGCTTCCCAGCAGCTCCAGCCGGTCCACCCGGATCACGGGCTTGCTGCGCTCCTCCCCGCTGGTGCGATCCGTCCAGCGGTCGAGCTTGAACGAGCCGATGATCCCCAGCAGGGACCCCTTGCGGACGTAGTCCGCCGCCACCTGGGCCTGCTTGCCCCAGATTTCCAGGTTGAACCAGTCGGGTTCGTCATCCCGGCTGCGGCGGTTGACGGCAAGAGTGAGGTTGGCCACCACACTGCCGGATTCGAAGTAGCGGACTTCCGGGTCGCGGCCGGCACGGCCGACGAGGGTGATGGAGTTGACGCCCATGGCGGAGGCTCCTGAGAATGAAGGGATCAAGTTTGGGCCCCCCGCTGGGGGTGGCTTGCTTCTCCAGTTCCACCCTCGATCCCGGTTGTCACACACAGGAGCCGAGGACTTCCGGAGCGCTGGATCGCCAACCCTATGATCCGGCCTGGCTTCCCCTGGTCGCGTGTTTTTCAATCGCCTTCAGATCACCCGTGATCGCGACATCGGCATCGATTTCGGCACGGCCAACACGTTGGTTTGGATCGAGGGGGTGGACAAGACGGCGGTGCTCAACGAACCCTCCGTCGTCGCGGTTGACCTGAAGCGCAACACCACCCTGGTGGGCCAGACCGCCAAGACGATGCTCGGGCGCACCCCCGGCGACGTGA
The DNA here is from genome assembly GCA_016882305.1 of Cyanobacteria bacterium K_Offshore_surface_m2_239. Classification (GTDB taxonomy): domain Bacteria; phylum Cyanobacteriota; class Cyanobacteriia; order PCC-6307; family Cyanobiaceae; genus Cyanobium. The sequence goes on along the minus strand of VGQX01000017.1, from coordinate 12,782 downwards.
CCTCCGGGCTGAACCGCAAAGCCAGTGAGATCATCGCCGTCCGGCCCCTCAGCGACGGTGTCATCTCCGACACGGACGCCGCCGCCCGCTTGCTCCGCGCCCTTCTCCTGCAGGCCCACAACGGCGAGGAGGTGATGGCCTCCCGGCTGCTGATCGCCATTCCTGGAGGTGTCACCCCCGGGGAGCGGCGGGAGTTGCGGGCGGCGGGCGAGGCCCATGCGCGCCAGGTGTTCCTGGTGGATGAGGCCTTTGCGGCGGCCCTGGGCGCCGACATGCCGGTGATGGAGCCCAAGGGCTCCATGATTGTGGACATCGGCGGCGGGACGACCGAAGTGGCTGTGTTCAGCTTTGGACGCGCCGTGCTCAGCGAGTCCCTGCGGGTGGCGGGTGATGAATTCACGGCAGCCGTGAGCATGCATCTGAAAAAAGTGCACAATCTCGTCGTCGGCGAACAGACCGCCGAGGAGATCAAGATCGAGATCGGATCCGTCTTTCCTGACGACAACAACGATCAGCTGAGCAAGGATGTGCGCGGCCAACATCTGCTCACGGGCCTGCCGCGCACGGTGCAGGTGCGGGGCCAGGAGATCCGGGAGGCCATGGCGGAGACCGCCTCCGTGATCGTCGAGGCCGTGCGCCGCACCCTGGAGCGCGTGCCCCCCGAGCTCGCTTCCGACATCGTCGATCGCGGCATCATGTTTGCTGGCGGGGGCTCCCTGGCGCGCGGACTCTGCGATCTGGTGAGCCAGGAAACCGGCATCCTCAGCCATCTGGCCGATGATCCGTTGTACTGCGTCGTGCGGGGCACGCGTTTGATCCTGGACGATTTCCCCCGCTACGAATGGCTCTTGGAGGGGCCGGAAGAGACCAGGCCAGCCGCCTGATTCCATGTCCGTTCCCTGGCGACGCGCTCCGTTCTCCCGTGGGAGACGACGGCGCTGGCCCCTCCTGCTGACGCTGATCCTGTTGCTGCTCATCGTGCGTCTGAGCAAGGGGGCCCTGCTCAATGACGCCTATGCCCTCTTGAGCCTCCCCTTCTGGCCGGGCCCGGCCCAGTCGGAGTGGCTGCGATCCGCCCGGAGCGTGGAGGATCAGGCGCGGTTGCAGGCCTTGGCCAGCGACAACGACCGCTTGCGCCAATTGCTGGCCCTGCAACGCTCCAACGCGGACAAGGCCGTTTCCGCTCCCGTGATCTCCCGCCAAAGCGGGGGCTGGTGGCAGCAGCTGGTGATCGGCAAGGGTGCCCTGGCGGGCGTGCGTGCCGGGCAGCCGGTGGTGGGTCCGGGCGGCTTGATCGGACTGGTGGCCAGCGTCACCCCCGCCACGGCCACCATCACCCTGCTCACCGACCCCTCCAGCCGGGTGGGGGTCTGGGTGAACCGCAGTCGCAACCAGGGTCTGCTCTCGGGCTCCGGCAGCGCCCGCCCCCTGCTCCGCTTCCTGGACAAGGATCCGGAAGCGCGGCCCGGAGATCTTGTGGTGACCTCCCCCGCCAGCACCCTGGTTCCCCCCAATCTGCCCGTGGGGGTGATCCAGGCTGTGGATGCCAACGCCGATCCCGCTCCCGTGGCGGTGGTCCAGTTGATCGCCCCGGTGCAGGCGATCGACTGGGTGCAGGTGTTGCGCCCCTGATGGACCTCCTCCAGCGCCAGCCACTGCTTGCCACCAGTCTTGTTCTTGTGCCGCTGGTCAGCCTTGCCACGCCGTCCTGGCTCACCCTGGCGGGGGCGCCCCCCTGCTGGCCCGTGCTGTGGCTGTTGCCCTGGGCCCTGGCGGATGGGCGCCGCTCGGCCCTCCTGCTGGCGCTGGTGCTCGGCCTGCTGCTGGACGCCCAGCATCCCGGGTTGGTGAGTTTGATTCCGGGCTTGGTGCTGCTGGCTCGCTGGTGGGGCCCCCTCCGCGCCCGCCGCCCCGCCATTGAGCGCCCCCTCAGCTTGGGGCTGCTGGCCTTGGGAGGAACGGCCCTCCTCAATCTCACGCTGATGGTGCAGTGGCTGGCCTGGGGTTGGCGCCCACCCCTCGCCGATGGCGACCGCCCCGGACCGGATCCGGCTCTGCTGGCGCGGGCGGGGTGGACCTGGCAGGATCTGACCACGGTCGGCCCCCATCTGCTGCTGGCCCAAACCCTTCTGACCGCTCTCCTGGCCCCCTTGGTCTGCTCTCTGCTGTTGCTGCTTTGGAAACGGGCGGACCCGGACTGGCGTGGCTGAGGTCGTTCCGTCACGGACGCGCCGCGCGCTCCTGCGAGGCCTGGGACTGACGGGTCTCGCGCTGGGAGCTGCGGCCTGTGGCCCCTTCGGGCGTCGGGCTGGCGCTCCCCCCCCTTCCCCCGCTCTGCAGCTCTGGACCCTGGATCTGGCCCCCCGGTTCCAGGCCTGGATGGAGGAGGCGCTGGACGCCTGGCGTCGCCAGCGCCCCCCGGACAGTCCGATGGCCGTGCGCTGGACCGATGTGCCCTGGAGCGCGGTGGAACGCAAGCTCCTGGCGTCTGTCTTCGCGCGCACAGCCCCCGATCTGGTGAATCTCAACCCCCTCTTCGCCGCCGGGTTGGCCAGTCGGGGGGGGCTGCTCGACCTGAACAGCGTCCTGCCTCCTGGCGTGGAGCGGGCCTATCTGCCGGGGGTGTGGTCCTCCGGTCGTCTGGGGGGGCGGCAATTCGCCATCCCTTGGTATCTCACCACCCGCCTGACGATGGCCAATGGCCGCCTCCTGCGCCAGGCTGGCCTGACGGCGCCTCCCCGGAGCTGGGAGGAGGTGCCGGCCTACGCCGAAGCCATCCGTCGGCGCACCGGTCGCTACGCCCTGTTCGTCACCGTGGTTCCGGAAGACTCGGCGGAGCTGCTGGAGGCGTTGGTGCAGATGGGGGTGCGCCTGCTGGATGACCGGCGCCAGGCGGCCTTCTGGAGCCCGGCGGGGCGGCGGGCCTTCGCCTTCTGGACCGACTTGTATCGCCGGGGATTGCTGCCGCGCGAGGTGGTCAGCCAGGGCTATCGGCGGGCGATCGAGCTCTACCAGGCCGGAGAGCTGGCCCAGGTGGCCAGCGGGCCCGATTTCCTGCGCAATCTGCAGACCAATGCGCCCGGCATCGCCGCCGTCACCACCCCCCACCTTCCGCTGCGGGGGGCGACCGGCGACACCAATGTGGCGGTGATGAACCTTGTGGTGCCCCGGAACAGTCCGCTGCCGGCGGCGGCGGTCGATCTGGCCCTGTTCCTGACCAACGGCGCCAATCAGCTGAGCTTTGCGGAAGCCGCGCGCGTTCTGCCGTCCTCGCGGGTGGCCCTGGAGGCGATGGAACGGCGTCTGCGGACAGCGACAACGGCGGACCGGGGCGAGCGACTGGTGCGGGACGCGCGCCTGCTGGCGCTGCGGTCTCTGGAGACGGCGCGGGTGCTGGTGCCCCCCACCCCCGGCCTGAAGCGGCTGCAAACGATCCTCTACACCCAGTTGCAGCGGGCGATGCTGGGTCAGGCCGCCAGCGACGCGGCCCTGGAGACCGCGGCCCGGGAGTGGAACCGCTATGCCGCCGCCCGTTGGCCGACGGAAGCCGGCACAGCCGGCCTGTAGCAGCCCGGTTCAGCGCCGTCTGTTTCCGTAGAAATGCTTAAAAATCGCTCAAACCCTCCTGGTGCCCCAGGGGTGGGGGATGACCCCAGGAACCACTCAAGGGTATGGTTGCGATTCTTCATCATGCGTTGCGTCCATGAGTCTGGAGGATTGTCCCCCGTCGCTGATCCCCTCCGCCGCGACGCCCTCCCGACAGAGCCGGCGGGAGGTCTCCTCGCCGGACGACGCCCATGACGATCGTCCCGCTGGTGAGGCCGACGACAGCCCCAAGCCCACCCTTCTGGTGGTGGATGACGAGGCCGCCGTCCGCCGCGTGCTGGTGATGCGCCTCCAGCTGGCCGGCTACCGCGTCGTCTGCGCGGAGGACGGGGAGCAGGCCCTGGAGGCGTTCCATCGCGAGCAGCCCGATCTTGTGGTGCTCGATGTGATGCTTCCCAAGCTGGATGGTTTCGCGGTCTGTCGCCGCCTGCGAGCCGAATCCTGTGTGCCGATCATCTTCCTCTCCGCCCTCGATGCCATCGCGGAACGGGTGGCTGGCTTGGATCTCGGCGCCGACGACTATCTGCCCAAGCCTTTCAGCCCCAAGGAGCTGGAGGTGCGCATCGCCACCATCCTGCGGCGGGTGGGCCGCGGCTCCGCCCAGGCGGAACCCCGGGAGGTGCCCGCTGGCAATGGTGTGCTGCGCCTGGGCGATCTGGTGGTGGACACCAATCGGCGCCAGGTCACCCGCGATGGGCAACGCATCGCGCTCACCTACACCGAATTCAGCCTGCTCGAACTCCTGTTCCGGGATCCGGGCCGGGTGGTGCCGCGGGCGGAGATCCTCGAACAGCTTTGGGGCTATCCCCCGCGACGGGCCGCCGACCTGCGGGTGGTCGATGTCTATGTCGCCCGCCTGCGCGGGAAGCTGGAGCCCGATCCCCGCAACCCCGAGTTGATCCTCACCGTCCGGGGCACCGGTTACGCCTCGCAGCGGATGGTGGAGGGCCCCCTGGCTGCGGCTGGCTGACCATCCTTCAGGATGGCTCCAATCCCTGACGCCCCCTGCCCGCCTTGTCGGATCTGCGCGCGACCCGCCTGGAAAAGGCCCGAGCTCTTGAGGCCCATGGCCACCTCCCCTACGCCTTCTCCTATGCCCCCACCGAGCGCGCGGCGGATCTCCAGCGTGAGCATGCCGACCTCCCGAAGGGTGAAGAGAACCCGCGGCAGGTCTGTCTGGCGGGCCGAATCCTCACCCGCCGGGTGATGGGCAAGCTGGCCTTCTTCACCCTGGCGGACGAAAGCGGCACCATCCAGCTCTACATCGACCGAGCCAGCCTGCTGGAGGCCCATCCCGACCAACCGGATGGCTTCGCCCAGCTGACCACCCTGACGGACATCGGCGACTGGCTCGGCGTGGAGGGCACCCTGCGGCGCACGGATCGGGGGGAGTTGTCGGTGAAGGTGAGCGATTGGCGGATGCTCAGCAAGGCGCTGCAGCCCCTGCCGGACAAATGGCATGGCCTGGCGGACGTGGAGAAGCGCTACCGCCAGCGTCATCTCGATCTCATCGTCTCCCCCCAGACCCGGGACACCTTTCGCAAGCGAGCCCAGTTGGTGAGCGGGCTGCGGCGCTGGCTGGATGAGCGGGGCTTCCTGGAGATCGAAACCCCCGTGTTGCAGACCCAGGCCGGTGGGGCCGACGCCCGCCCGTTTGAAACCCATCACAACGCCCTGGATCTGCCGCTCACGCTGCGGATTGCCACGGAACTGCATCTCAAGCGCCTCGTGGTGGGCGGCTTCGAGCGGGTCTATGAACTGGGGCGCATCTTTCGCAATGAGGGGGTGAGCACCCGCCACAACCCGGAATTCACCTCGGTGGAGATCTATCAGGCCTATGCCGACTACCAGACGATGATGGAGCTGACGGAACAGTTGATCGCCTCCGTCACGGAGACGGTCTGCGGGTCGAGCACCATCACGTATCAGGGGACGCCGATCGCTTTCGCTCCCCCTTGGCGCAAAGAGACGATGCACGACCTGGTGCGGGAGGCGACGGGCCTCGATTTCAACGCCTGGACCCGTCGCCAGGACGCTGCGGAGGCGATGCGTCAGGCCGGGCTGGAGGTGCCTGACACGGCGGACAGCGTGGGCCGCCTGCTGGTGGAGGCGTTTGAGCAGCGGGTGGAGACCACTCTGGTTCAACCCACCTTTGTGATCGATTACCCGGTGGAGACCTCCCCGCTGGCCCGCGCCCACCGCTCCAAGCCGGGCCTGGTGGAGCGTTTCGAGCTCTTCATCGCCGGCAGGGAGACGGCCAATGCCTTTTCCGAGCTGATCGACCCCGTGGATCAGCGGCGGCGCCTGGAACATCAGCAGGAGCGTCGCCATGCCGGCGATCCGGAAGCGCAGAGCGTGGATGAGGACTTTCTCGCGGCCCTGGAGGTGGGGATGCCGCCCACCGGTGGGTTGGGCATCGGCATCGACCGCCTGGCCATGTTGCTCACCGACAGCCCCTCCATCCGGGATGTGATTGCCTTTCCTTTGCTCCGGCCCGAGCTCCAGAAGGACAACGTTGTCGCGGAGGAGGCCACCTGATCCGCAGGTCTGAAGTGCCCCGGGCCCGCCAGCGGGGCGCCGATGCAGTGGAATAATGGGTTCAGTAGGTTCTCACACCCAGAATGAGTGGCGAGCGGGTCGGTTTTCGCTTCAAGCACGCCGATGCGGTTGTGAAGCGCAACCCCCAAGGGCGATCGCGCCGCGGTTGGGTCATGGAACCCGTCGAGCAGACCACCAGCCGGGGCACCAAGATGCCGGCGTATCGCATCCGCTGGCGAGACAGTGAGCGTCCGGAGATCGTGCTGCAGCACATGCTGATCGCCGATCCCGACCCCACACCTCCCCCGGAGGGCGTCAGTCTCGTGCCGCCCGCGCCGAAGGGCTGAGGCGTCTCGGCTTGTCCGACGGGAGGGTGTTCTCCGTCTCCCTGCAGCGGGCTTGCTCCTCAGCCTTGCATCGTCCGACGCAGCTGATCCAGATCCTGCTGGGTTTCGAAGGCTGCCCAATCCGCCTCCAGATGGGCGGTGGACGTCCCCGTCTCCTTGGCGGCCGCTTCTTTGTTCCTCCCCCCGCTTGCGCGCCCCGGGGCCGGCGGCGGGCTGTTCGCCAGCTGTTCAAGCTCCCGTTCCACCGTCGCGAAGCGTTCTCCCAGCTCCGCCAGCGTCTGCCAGCGGGCGCGACCCCGCTCCATCAAGGTGGCGATGTGGGCCTCGGCCCGCCCGGCCAGATCCAGCGCCCCCGCCGTCTTGGCGCGCTCCACCCGCGCCTGCCAGGAACGGATGTCGTCCGCCAGCCGCAGCAGTCCCAGACGCTGCAGTTCCGCCTCCGTTTTCAGGGTCAGCCGATCCCGCCGCAGCCGCTCCTGGCGCTCGCGTGCGTCCTGCTCGGCCAACAGGGCCTCCTGCTGGGGATTGGCCTCAAGAAACCCCTCAAGCGTGGCCTCCAGCCGCGCCTCCAGTTGATCCAGCCAATTGTTGGTCGCGCTCGCCATCAGTCCTCCTCTCCGTCGCGCTCCGAGGGAGCCCGGGTGATCAGGGGCGCCTCGATCTCGTCCCGCAGAGGGGTGAGGGCGGCCTCGCGGGAGCGCAGAAGCAGCTGGGTGAGGCGGGCGATCGCTCCCTCGCCCAGCTCCAGTTCGCTGAGACGCTCAAAGGTGTGCAGGTAGAGCCCCTCCAGCTCCTCGATCAGCCCCTCCCGCACCTGGCGCATGGCCTGTCGTTGGTCATCGCGGCTCCAGTCGTCACGGCTCATGGCAGGGTCCCGGGGGGTTCACGCTGTCCCGCGATCCCTTCAGTTTGCCCGTTCAAGAGAGTTTGCCTGTTCCAGAGAGTTTGCCTGTTCCAGAGAGTTTGCCCGTTCCAGCCTCCAGAGAAGATGCAGGGAGAGGTCCCCCGAGGGGTCGCTCCACCGGTTCAGGGGATGCCAGCCGGCTGCGCGGGCCAGGGCGTGGAAGTGCTCAGGGGAATATTTCACGCTGTATTCCGTGATCAGGGGCTCGCCAGCGTCGAAGTGAAAGCGCTCGCCCGCCACGCGCACGCTCTGGGACCGTTCACTCACCAGCGCCATGGCGATGCGGCTGGCTTCCTGTTCCCAGCGGGCCTCATAGCGGAAGCCCTCGGGGTCGAAGGTGCCCTCCAGCTCCCGGTTCAGCCGTTTCAACAGGTTGAGGGCGAAGGCGGCCGACCAGCCGGCCGCGTCGTTGTAAGCGGCTTCCAACCGGTCCACGGCCTTGGGTTGATCGATGCCGATCAGCAGCCGGCTGTTCCCCCCCAGCAGGGCGCCAAAGCGGCGCAGGAGGCGGATGGCCTCCGTTGGAGCGAAATTGCCCAGGGAACCCCCTGGAAAGAAACCGATGCGGGGCTGGCGCAGCAAAGGATGGTCGGGCAGGGCGTCGAGGGTGCTGTAGTCGCAGCAGATGCCGAGGATGGGCAGGCCCGGATGGCGCTCCCGCAGGCCCTCGCAGGCGCGGCGGAGGTGGTCGGCGCTGATGTCGAGGGCCACGCACGCGCTCTGTCGCCCGGCCGCCAGCAGGGGGCTCACCTTCCGGCCGTTGCCGGCGCCGAACTCCACCAGCGCCCCCGGGCCGAGGGCGGCGGCCAGCTCCGGGCCCAGACGGGTCAGCAACTCCGTCTCCGTGCGGGTGAGGCTGTATTCGGGTTGCTCGCAGATCCGCTCAAACAGCTCGGAGCCGGCGTCGTCGTAGAGCAGCCAGGCGGGCAGCTGCTTCGGGCTCCGAGCCAGGCCCTCCCGCACGAGCTGGGCCATGTCCGCCGGCACGGGATGGAGGTCCATCAGCGTGGTCACGGGGTGGCCTCCCGCGCCAGGCGCAGCCCGCTGGCCATCCAGCGGCTTTCGGGGCTGAAGAAGTTGCGATAGGTGAGCCTGGCGTGGCCCGGAGGGGTGAGGGTGGCACTACCGCGGAGGACGAACTGGGAGCTCATGAATTTGCCGTTGTATTCGCCCACCGCTCCCGCTTCCGGCTGGTAGCCGGGATAGGGCCGGTACGGTGTGGCCGTCCACTGCCAGAGGCTGTCGAAGGCCGCCGGCAGGTCGCCGCCACTGGCGACCTGCTCCCACTCCGCTTCCGAGGGCAGCCGGGCCCCGGCCCAGCGGGCGTAGGCCTCCGCCTCAAACCAGCTGAGGTGGCGCACCGGCGCGTCCGGGTGCAGGGGCTGGCGCCCGGACAGGGTGAATTCCCCGTTCTCCTCGCGCCAGTAGCGCGGTGCGCTCCAACCCCTCTCCCGGGCGATCGCCCAGCCCTCGCTCATCCACAGCTCCGGCCGGCGGTAGCCCCCGTCGGCGATGAAGGCGGCGTAGTCGGCGTTGCTCACCAGTCGGCGCGAGAGGGCAAAGGGCTCCAGCCACACCCGATGCCGGGGTCCCTCGTTGTCGAAGGCGAAGGCTTGCGGGTTGTCGTGGCCGATCTCCACCAGCCCCCCCGGATGGGTCAGCCAGCCAGGCTCCACCAGCCCCACCGGCGCTGGATCCCGCGGACCGTCCTCCGGATGGAGTCGATAGGCCGGCTCCAGGGGGTTGCGGCTGAAGCCATCCAGCAGGTCCATCAGCAACAGTTCCTGGTGCTGCTGCTCGTGGTGGACGCCCAGCTCCAGCAACTCCAGCGGCCGGGCGGCCCGCTCCGGAGGCTGACCGTCGAGCTGGGCCAGCAACCGCTCCAGCCCCTCATCCACCCGCCGGCGCCAACGCAGCACCGCGTCCATCGGCGGCCGAGTGAGGAGGCCCCGCTGGGGCCGCGGATGGCGCGCGCCCACGGCGTCGTAGTACGAGTTGAACAGGAAACCCCACCGCTGATCGAGGGCGGGCCACCCCTCCAGATGCGGGGAGAGCACAAAGATGTCAAAAAACCAGGTGGTGTGTCCCAGGTGCCATTTGGGTGGGCTGGCGTCCGCCATCCCCTGAAGGCAGAGATCCTCCGGCTCCAGGGGAGCGATCAACGCCTCGCTGTGGCGACGCACGGCCCGCAGGCGGGAGAGGAGAGCGGAGACGTCCCCCCGCCAGGGAGCCAGGGGAGCGCCACCCGAGGGGGAGAGACCCACCGTGGGAGGGGCAGGGCCGATCGCTGGCACCATCGTTGGCGGAGAGCTTAGGGGCTGTGCCTACGATCCTGCGCAAGCGTTCGCTGGATCAGGCCATTGGCATGGGGAACATCACTGAAGGGTTTTCCGGCGCCGTCGGCCGCACGCCCTTGATCCGTCTGCGGACCCTCAGTGCCCTCACCGGTTGCGAGATCCTCGGCAAGGCGGAATTCATGAATCCCGGTGGTTCGGTCAAGGACCGTGCCGCCCTCGGCATCCTCCAGGAGGCGGAGGCCAGTGGCCAACTCCGGCCGGGGGGCACGGTGGTGGAGGGAACAGCGGGAAACACCGGCATCGGCCTCACGCATCTGTGCAACGCCCTGGGCTACCGCGCTCTGATCGTGATTCCCGAAACCCAGTCAGCGGAAAAGATCGGGCTGCTGCTCAGCCTCGGGGCGGAGGTGCGCACCGTGCCGGCGGTTCCCTATTCCAACCCCGACAACTACGTGAAGCTGTCCGGTCGCCTCGCTCAGGAGATCCCGGGAGCCCTCTGGGCCAACCAATTCGACAACCTGGCCAACCGTCGCGCTCACTACGCCAGCACGGGGCCCGAAATCTGGGAGCAATGCGAGGGGCGCGTGGATGCCTGGGTGGCCGCCACGGGCACAGGGGGCACCTACGCGGGGGTGGCGCTGTTCCTGAAGGAGCGCGATCCAGCGATCCGCTGCGTGTTGGCGGATCCCCATGGCAGTGCGCTCTATCACTGGGCGACCTCTGGAGATTTGCGCAGCGAGGGCCAATCGATCACGGAGGGGATCGGCAACAGTCGCATCACCGCCAATCTGCGGGGCGCTCCGGTGGACGACGCGGTGCGCATTGACGACGCGGAGGCCCTGCGCACCATCCACGCGCTCCTTTGGGAGGAGGGGCTGTTCATGGGGGGATCGGTGGGGATCAACGTAGCCGCGGCGGTGGAGACCGCCCGGCGACTGGGCCCCGGCCATCGGATCGTCACCGTGCTGTGCGACAGCGGCGACCGCTATCGCTCCCGCCTCTATGACGCCGACTGGTTGCGATCCAAGGGCCTGAGCCAGCCGCAGCGCACGGTGCGGGACTCCGTCTGATGACGCCTTCCACTCCAAGCGCAGGCGCGTTGATCGGGGGGCGGTATCGCCTGGAGCGCCCCCTGAGCGATGGTTCCGGGGGCCAGGGGGACCTCTGGCTGACGCGCGACACCCTGGCCGCCGAGGCGCCCGCGGCGCTGCGCCGCCTCGGACCGGACCGGGATCAACCGCAAGCCCGTCAGCTCTGGGCACGCCTGCAGGGGGTGCTGCATCCCCAGGTGCCGCGGGTGGGCGCGGCGATCAGCGAGGGCGATGAGCTTTGGCTCGTGCGCGAATGGCAGGCGGGCCGCACCTACGAGCAACTGCTGGCGGCCCGTCAGGAGCGTCAGCTGGTCTTTGGCGCCGGGGAGGTGCTGCTGCTGCTGCGTCAGCTGCTGCCCGTGCTGGCGGCGCTCCACAGCCAGGATCTGCTCCACGGCGACCTGACCCCCGCCAACGTGTTGCGGCGAGACAGCGACGGTTTGCCCGTGCTTCTGGACTTCGGTTTGCTGCGAGGGCCCGAAGGCGGGGTGTTGGGCGCGACGCCGGGCTATGCCCCGCCGGAGCTGCGGCGGGGGGAGCCACCCAAGCCCTGGATGGATCTGCATGCCCTGGGGGTGATGGCCCTGGTCCTGCTCAGTGGCGATGCGCCGGAGCGGTTGCTGGAGCCAGCGACGATGGAGTGGCGCTGGCCTTCGGCCCTCGACGGGGAACCGGCCCTGCGCCACCAGTTGGAACGGCTGCTCAGCCGAGATCCAGTTCAGCGGCCGGCCACCGCCTCCCAGGCCCTCAGCGCCTTTCAGTCCCTGCCGATGCCCGACAGCACGGGACCCGTGCCCAGGGCGGACCGCACGGTTGTCCTGGTGCCCGCCGCCGCCCCAGCTCCCGCCGCCGTCCCAGCTCCCGCCGCCGTCCCAGCCGCCGCCGCCGCAGTCTCCCCCGAGGAGCCGGTGATCTCCGCCGACGAACGCACAGACCCGCTGGTGGACGCGGTGGACGCGGTGGAGCCGCTCCGCCCCGCTTCCCCCGCCCCCCGGCGCGCCGTCACCCCCGTCCGCGCCCGCCAACTGGAACGGGAGGAGCGCGCTGAAGGCGGACTCTGGCCGGTGCTCCTGGCCCTGGTGGTCTCCGCTGTGGTGGGCACGGCGGTGGGCTGGTGGTGGCTGGGCCGCGGCGACTCCCCCGCCACGTCCTCGGGGGGCGCGCCTCCAGCGTTGGACGCGTCCCCCAGCCTTCCTCCCGGGGAAGTGGATCGACGCGAACAGCTGATGAGTCGCCTGCGGGCCCTGCAGGTGGATCGGAGCTGGTTCCTCGACCTGGTGAACACCAGCCTTCTGGCCCAGTATCCCGAGCGTCGCGGCCGCCTGCCGACGGATTCCCTGGAGGATGCGCCGCTGCGCAAGTCGTGGAATGCGCTGGCGGATGACTGGCTTGCCCGGGTGGAGCAGCTTCCTCTGGAGCTGCGTCGGCGGCTGGGCAGCTTCACAGCGGCGGACTGGGAAGAGCGGCAGCGGAGCCTGGCCCGCCAGGGCCTGAGCGCGGACGTTCTGCGGCAGCTGGTCTCTGGCAGCGCTCAGAGCCTTCTGCCCTCCCGCGCCACCGATCGGATGCCCGAGGAGCCCTACCGCCAGCTCTGGTATGCCGCCGCGGTGCAGATCCTGGAAAATCTCTCCATCGAGCCGATCGAGGCCCGTCCCCAGGTCACCCAGATCCTTTCGGCGGATGTTCCGGCCAATGGCGCCCGGTTGTTCCCGATCCGCCTGCCGGTCGGCCACTCCCTCGTGCTCGGCGTGAATGGCACCCCTCTGCTGCAGATGAGCGTCTATGGGGCGGATGGCCGCGCCCTGGCCCCTCGTGGTCCTCTGCGGGTGGTGAATCTGGGGGTGCAAGACGCCTCCCCTGTGCAGCTGCTGGTCACCAATGAAGGGGTGGCGGCCTCCCGCATCAGCCTTTCCCTGCGGGCCGATCCCCCCGCGCCCGCCGCGGAGCCGACCCCCGCCCCCGGCGAGGCTGCCAGTCCGCCGCCGGAGGGGGCGTCTCC
>VGQX01000016.1 GCA_016882305.1 Cyanobacteria bacterium K_Offshore_surface_m2_239 | reverse complement strand
CCAGGCAGAGCTTCAGCAGCGGTCCCACGCTGAACGCTCCCCCGCCGACGATCGCCACCACCACCGCCAGGATCACGATGCCGAGGATGTCATCCAGCACAGCAGCGCCGATCACGATCTGGCCTTCGCGGCGCTTGAGCCAGCGCAATTCGCTAAACACGCTGGCCGTGATGCCGATCGAGGTGGCGGTCATGGCCGCCCCGGCGAACACCGCCGGGATGAGCGGCACGTGAAAGAGGTAGTGGAGTCCGGCCGTGCCCAGGGCAAAGGGCAGCACCAACCCCGTGATCGCCACTGTGGTCGCCTGGCCCCCCACCTCCACCAGCTCGTCGAGCTCACTTTCCAAGCCGGTGAGGAACAGCAGGGCAAACAACCCGATTTCGGAGATCGCCTGAAGGCTGGGGAAGGTGGCTGCGTACACCTGCCGCACGGCCTCGGGGGAAAATGTCCGCCAGACCGCCGACCAGCCGCGCCGCCCCCTCGCTGAGCAGGGCCTGCCCATCCGGCGGCACGATCAAATGAAGCCCGGACGCGCCGATCAGCACTCCGGCCACCAACTCCCCGAGAATCGTCGGCAGCTGCAGGCGCACGGTGAGCTCGGCAATGGCGCGGGCCGCCAGGAAAATCACCAGAAAACATCCCACCTGCAGCAGGGTCATGGCCACCTTCAAGTGATGGGGACTGACCGCCGACACATCGGGCGGGAGGACGATCATGGAGAGAGGCCAAAACCCCCAAAGTTAAAGGAGCCGAGTCGCAAGAGACGTTCCCGCTCCTGAATCAACGCCGGGGTCCCGCGACCCCAGCGGAGTGCGCTCGCTGGCTCCCCTTCGGCCCGCCGCTCGCCATGGATCCGGGCCTGATGTCGACATCCGCGAACGTGTGCTGCGGCCAGCCTTCCCGCGGGTGTGCGGGAGCCGCGACAGCTGACGGCCCTGCGGGAGCGCTACCCCTCGGCCCTCGTGCTCTCCCGCTCGCCCGACAGCTCCTGCGCTCCAGGCTGATGGCTGTCCATCGCGCTGGCGAACAGATCGAGCTGGCCCGGACTCCGGCGCTGGCGCTCCGCCCGGCGGCCGCGGCCCGCGCGCGGCGTCGCCAGGCCGGAGCGGCGAGATCCGTGGCGCTCCTGGATCGCCGCCGCCCGCTCCCGAAACCCCGCGCCCCGCCGCACACCCCACACCCGCTCCCGCGCCAGGCGGGCCGCCGCCAACGGATCCACCACCGGCGCCGGATAGTGCGTCCCCAAAACGCAGCCGGCGGCCTGTTGCTCCATCGGCGTCATCGTCCAGGGGGTGTGGAGATGAACCAAGGGCACGCCGGCCAGCTCCGGCAGCCAGCGCCGCATATACACGCCCGCCGGGTCATGGTCGAGGCCCTGCTTCACCGGGTTGTAGATGCGAACGATGTTGATCCCCGTCGTGCCGGCCTGCATCTGGCATTGGTTCCAATGGATGCCCGGCTCGTAATCGACGAACAGCCGGGCCAGCACCAGACCGCTGTCGCGCCAATCGATCCAGAGGTGGTGGCTGGCCACGGCCATCAATAAAGCCCGCATGCGGAAATTGATCCAGCCCTCCGCCCGCAGGGCCCGCATGCAGGCATCGACAAAGGGAAGCCCCGTGCGGCCCTCCGCCCAGGCCGCCAGCAGCTTTGGATCCGTCTGGCGCAGGCCGGCATAGGCGGGATGGGCGTCGCGAAACTCCAACTCCGGCTCGCTCTCCAGCTTCTGGATGAAGTGGCAGTGCCAATGCAGCCGTTCCTCAAAGGCCTTCGGTCCCCCCCGGCGCCTTGAGGCCCACACCACCTCCCGCAGGGACAGGGTGCCGAAGGCGAGATGGGCCGAGAGCCGCGAGCAACTGGTCGTCGCCGTGAGCGGACTGGACAAACCCTTGACGTAGCCCCGGCAGCGCTGGGCCAGAAAACTGTCGAGCAGAGCAAGACCCGCCTGACGCCCGCCCCTCTGGCGGCCAGGGCAGGGATCCGGCGCCAGAGCCAGATCCTCGGCGGCGGGCAGCCCTCCGGGGGGCAGGAGCGTCACGGGCAGCTCCCGCGGCGGTTCCAGACGCTCCGGCGCGGGGAGGGGCTTCTGGCCGAGGCGGTCCTCCCAGCGGCGCGCCCAGCCATCCCGGCTCCTCAACCGCCGCACCACGCCGTTCTGAGGAAGCTCGTGCCAGGGGATCCCCCGATCGCGGCACCAGACCGCGAGGGCCCGATCACGGGCATAGGTCCAGCCGTTGCCCGTTTCCTCATGGCTCCAGAGGGCCGCGAGGGGCAGCCGCTCCTCCAGCGCCGCGAGCACCGGCACCAACGCGCCAACCCGCAGCATCAGCGGAGACCCCAGTTGGCTCAACGCCTCCTGAAGCTCCAGCAGCGCTTCCGCGTAGAACGCCCACTGTCGGCCGGAAGCGTCAGGCAGAGCCCAAAGCTCCGGCTCCACCACCACCAGTGGCAAGACAGGGCCGCGCCGCGACGCCTCCCGCAGGGGCCCGTGGTCGTGCACCCGCAGATCTCGCTTGAACAGAACAACCTGCACGGCCTCCATGGCCGCGAACCTTAAGGCGAGCCGCTGGCCCGCTGATGACGCGCGGCCCACAGGGTGGCGGGAGGCCCCCTCAGGAGTGGAACAACAACACCAAGCCGGATTTCACCTGATGAAACTCCCGTTCCTCCCGACTCAGATCGAGACCCACCTGCAGTCCTTCCTTGAGGGCCACATCGAAGGGGGGGGAGGAGGGGGGCTTTCCCTCCGACCAGAGCGCGGCGATCCCCACCGGGGTGGCATGCCAGCGAAAACAAGCGGTGGACCCGATCGAGGGTTCCTTGAGGGCATCTTCCAAGAGCTCGCGGATCGCCATCCTGTGTTGAGGTCCCAGCCACCACTCGCCCTAGCTTCGGCATCTCCTTCCCCCAGGGCAATTGCCTGAGAGTTTTCGTGACACGGTCCCTCAGCCTTGCCTCGTCCGGACTGCCCTCCTCCATCGCCCTGGTTCATGAGTGGTACACGCCGCGGTCCGTGGGAGGGGCGGAACTGGTGGCCCGGGAGCTGGATGGCCTGCTCACGGCGGCGGGGGCGCGCCCCGAGCTCTTCGCCCTGGTGGACGGGGAAAGTCGCCAGCCCCGGAGCTGGCTGGCGGGCCGCCGCGTGCACACCTCCTTCATCCAGCGCCTCCCCTGGGGGGTCAGCCACGTGCAGCAATATCTGCCCCTGCTGCCCCTGGCGATCGAGCAGCTCGATCTGAGCCCCTACCCGCTGGTGGTGAGCAGCAGCCATCTGGTGGCCAAGGGGGTGCTCACCAGTCCGGATCAGCTGCACGTCAGCTACGTGCACACCCCTGTGCGTTACGCCTGGGACCAGATGCACCCCTATCTGGCCAGCTCCCACCTGGCTCGTGGACCGCTGGCTCCGTTGGTTTGGCTGCAACTGCACGCCCTTCGCCAGTGGGATGCCCTCAGTGCCCAGCGGCCCACGGCCCTGCTGGCCAATTCACGCTTCACGGCCAGCCGCATCCTGCGCTACTGGGGCCGGCGCGCTCGCGTGGTGCATCCACCGGTGAACGTCGAGCGGTTCCGTTGGCAGCGACCGCGCGAGGAGTTCTTTCTCAGCGTCTGCCGCCTGGTGCCCAACAAACGGGTGGACCTGGTGGTGCGGGCCTGCAACGCGACCCGCCTCCCTCTTGTGGTGATCGGCGATGGGCCGGAGCGGAGCCGCCTGGAAGCCATGGCAGGACCCACCATTCGCTTCCTGGGGCGTCTGCCGGATCCGGAAGTGGCGGATTGGCTGGAGCGATGCCGGGCTTATGTCAATGCCGGCCTCGAAGATTTCGGCATTGCACCCGTGGAGGCGATGGCGGCCGGGGCGCCCGTCATCGCCTATGGCGCTGGCGGCTTTTGTGACAGTGTTCGTCCGTTGGATGGCCACACGGAACAGCCAACGGGCCTGCTATTTCCCCAACAGAGCGTGGCGGGGTTGGTGGCGGCCCTGGAGCATTTCACCGAGCGACGTTTGTGGTTGCGGCTGCCGGCGGAAGGCCAGCGCCTCTGGGCGGACACGTTCAGCCCCGCGCGCTTCCACCAGCGCATGACCCACCATCTGGAGCGGATCTGGCAACGGCACCAGAAGCGGCTGGCCCTGGCACGCACCCCCCTTTCCCTGAGTGTGCCTCTGCCATGAGTGGCCTCCTGGCCTGGGATTCTTGGTGAAGGCTTCCTAACTTTCGTCTGTTGAGGTGGATCGTTCGGCGTGCTCAGTCTTGGAACGACGTCTCAAGTTCAGGCCGGCACGGTCCTCGCTTTGCGGCCGCCAGACCTGGCCGCCACTGAGCTCATCGGGCTGCAATCCAAGCGCTCCAGAGCAATCAAGCGCACTGGCGATATTGTCTTTTCCCTTTCCGTCCTCACTGTCGGAGCCCCTGTTTTTCTTGCCCTGGCTCTTCTGGTGAAGGCCTCCTCCCAGGGCCCAATCTTTTATGTCCAAAAGCGTATCGGCCGGGATCATCGGACATTTGGCTGCATCAAATTCCGCACGATGCGCAAAGATTCAGATCGCGCTCTTTCCAATCTGCTCTCCTCTTCCCCTGAGCTGCAGAAAGAGTTCTCTCGTGATTTCAAGCTGAAGAACGATCCGAGAATCACCCGGTTAGGCAAATTTCTTCGCCGTTCAAGTCTTGACGAATTGCCACAGTTCATCAATGTTCTTCGTGGTGAGATGAGTGTGGTTGGACCACGTCCCATCGTTAAGGCCGAGCTCAATCGCTACGGGCGTCACATGAATGAAGTGTTATCGGTAAGGCCTGGCATGACGGGGCTTTGGCAAGTTTCAGGCCGCAATAATCTTTCTTATAACCAACGCGTTCGCCTCGATTTGCGCTACGCCCGTTCGCGTCATTTCCTCCTGGATCTGAAGATCGTCTTCCAAACCGTCAAAGTCGTTCTCAACCCCCGCGATCGAGGGGCTTACTAAACCCTCCACTCTCCCCTTCCCTTCTCTCCTCCTTCCCTCTCTCCTCCGGCGGGCTCATCTTCTGAGGGCGTTCCCAGCCGCCACCATCACCATCACCCCCACCAACCAGAGAATCTCCAGGCGGGTCGTCAATCGCAACATCCGCTCCACACCATGGCGATCGACGGCCGGGTGATCCGCGCCCACCACTGGCTTCCACCTCCAACCATCGGCATAGCGGTTCCGGCCCCCCAAGCGCACGCCCGCGACTTCGGCATAAGCCGCTTGGGACACACCGGCATTGGGCGAAGGGTCTGCGGCTCCCTCCCGCAGCGCGAGCCGAAAGGCCGACCAAAACCTCCAAGGCTGTCGACCCACCAACGGAAGGGTGAGGGCCACCAGCCGAGCGGGAAGCCAAGTGAGTCCATCATCCAACCGCGCTCCCGCCGTGCCCAGCCAGCGCAGCCGACCGCGGCGATACCCCAGCATCGAATCCAGGGTGCTGCTGGCCTTGAAGGCCCACGCCAGGGCGAGGGGCCCCAGAGCCCAAGACAGGGCCATGCTCCCCGGGGCCGTGCTCCCTGGGGCCGTGCTCCCCGACCAGAGGGTGCCGGCCATCCCCACCAGGATCCAGAAGAGCGGCGCAAACAGGCCGTCCACCGCGTTTTCCGCCGCGGTTTCCGCTGCGGCCCGCACGATCTCCGCCTCTGGCAGCCCCTCCACCTCGCGCCCGACGATCAAGGCCAGCCGCCCCCGGGCCTCCTCCTCATCGGGCAAGGCGCGCAACACCCCCCGGACCGCACGATCCAGACTTCCTCCCGCCAAGGCGCTGGCCAGGGCCACCACCAGCACCGTGCCGCCCAGCGGCGCTGGGCTCCCCTCCGCCCAGCGCTCGACCACCACGCCGGCCCCCGCCGAACCGGTCACCAACAACAGGCAGAGCAACAGACCCGAAAGCCGCAGCTTCCAGGGCACATCTCCCGCCCACCGTTCCGCCAGCTGACGCAGCCGCTCGATGAACCACCCCATCACCTGCACCGGGTGCAGGCACCAGCGCGGGTCCCCCAGCAGCTGATCGAGTCCGCAGGCCAGGAGCACCAGCGCGACAGGCTGGTCGAAGGAGACGGTCCCGCCGGAGATCATGGTGAGGTGCCGCCCTCAGCTGGCCGCCACGGGCTTCAGCTGGCCTTCAGCCAACTGAACATGGCACGCAACCCTTTGCCGACCTCCTCGATCGGGTGCTGCTTGTCCCGCTCGCGGAAACGGGTCATCTCCGGCTTGCCAGCCTCACATTCAGCAACAAAGTTGCGGGCGAATGTTCCATCTTGAATATCCGATAAGATACGCTTCATTTCTGCTTTTGTTTCTGCGTTGATCAACCTTGGCCCGCTGACATAGTCGCCATATTCGGCTGTGTTGGAAATCGAATCACGCATGGCGGTCAACCCACCCTTCACCATCAGATCCACAATTAGTTTCACTTCATGCAGGCATTCGAAATAAGCCAGCTCGGGCTGATAGCCAGCTTCGACAAGGGTTTCAAAACCTGCCTTCACCAGCTCACTCAGGCCGCCACAGAGCACAGCCTGCTCGCCAAAGAGATCGGTTTCGGTCTCTTCTTTGAAGTTGGTCTCCAGAATCCCCGCCCGGGTGCCACCGATGGCTTTGGCATAGGCCATGGCAAGGGCACGGGCCTGGCCGCTCGCATCCTGCTGCACAGCAAAAAGGCAGGGCACACCCTGACCGTTCTGATATTCCCAGCGCACGGTGTGACCGGGCCCCTTGGGAGCGATCATCACCACATCCACATCCGCGGGAGGCACGATCAAACCGAAACGAATGTTGAAGCCATGGGCGAAGCTCAACACCTTGCCCTTGCTCAGGTGAGGAGCAATTTCCTCCGCATAGACCGACTTCTGCGCCTCATCTGGCAGCAGGATCATGATCCAGTCGGCTTTGGCGCAGGCCTCGGACACGGGCAACACCTCCAACCCGTCGGCCTTGGCCTTCTCAGCGGAGCGGCTGCCCTCATAAAGACCGACCACCACCTGGATGCCACTGTCCTTGAGGTTGAGGGCGTGGGCATGGCCCTGGGAGCCGTAGCCGATGATGGCCACCGTCTTGCCATTCAGCAGGCTGAGATCGGCGTCGGAGTCGTAGAAGAGCTGAGCCATTCCGGCGGATGCTGGACAAAGGGCCATGGTACGGGTGCGACCGCCCGGACCCGAGAGCTCAGGCCTCGCTGGGATGGGCGATCACCCGATCGATCAGGCCGTACTCCACCGCTTCGGCGGCGCTGAGGAAGTAATCGCGATCCGTGTCCTTGGTGATCTTTTCCAGGCTCTGGCCGGTCATGTCGGCCATCGATTGATTGAGCATGTCCTTGATGCGCAGGATCTCCCTGGCCTCGATCTCGATGTCGCTGGCCTGGCGCTGACTGGTGCCACCCAACGGCTGGTGAATCATGATGCGGCTGTGGGGCAGGGCCAGACGCTTGCCCTTGGTCCCTGCGGCGAGCAGGAACGCCCCCATGCTGGCGGCCAGCCCAACGCAGATGGTCACAACATCCGACTTCACATATTGCATTGTGTCGAAAATTGCCAAGCCTGCCGTCACCGAACCGCCAGGAGAGTTGATATAGAGATAGATCGGCTTGGAATTGTCGTCCGAATCAAGATAAAGCATCTGAGCGACAAGACTGTTGGCGACAGCATCGCTGACTTCTTGCCCCAAAAAAAGGATCCGCTCCACACCAAGTCGGGTGTAGATGTCAACCCAGCGTTCATATTGACTGCCGGGAAGACGGTAGGGAACGCTCGGGGTGCCGATGGGCATGATCTTCAGGAGGAAAGGTGGGGGAACAAGGAGAGCAGGACAAGCCGGGCCCGATCCGGACCCGCGGTTTCAGCCGAGGCCAACGGCCACCGGAGCGGGCAGCGGCAGTTGCTTCTGGCTGCTGAGCACCCGATCGATCAGGCCGTACTCCTTGGCCTCCTCGGCGGTGAGATAGGTCATGCGGTCGGAATCCTTGGCGAGCTGCTCCACGGACTTGCCGGTGTTGTCCGCCAGGATTTCGAGCATGGTGTGCTTGTTGTGCAACACCTCCTTGGCCCGAATCTGAATGTCGCTGGCCTGGCCGCGCGCTCCAGACCGCGGTTGATGCAACACGATGGAGGCGTGGGGAAGGGCCGCCCGTTGTCCCTTGGTGCCGGCGCTGAGAATCATCGCCGCGGTGCCCATGGCCTGGCCGATGCAGATGGTGTGGACTGGCGGCTTGACGTAACGCAACGTGTCACAGATCGCGAAGGCCTCTGTTTCAAAACCAATGGCATCACCCGAATACCAGCTAGTTCCCGTGGAATTGATATAAAAGAAAATGGGCTTATCGGGATTATCAAATTCCAGATACAGCAACTGAGCAATGATCAGTTCCGTCACATCGATCCCCATCTGCCGCTTGGCATCATCGGAGGAAAACAGGGGGAGGCCCAGATAGACGATGCGTTCCTTCAACAGCAAGGATGGCAAGTCGGGTGGGGGCGTGCGCAGCACCGCGGAATCGCCGTAGTAGGGAGCTGACACCGTCATCCGCGAAAACCCGGGCGCAAGATCGAAACACCCTAGCTGGAGCCCGCAGTGGGCTGCTCAGGGGCGGGGATCGGTTTTGCCCCATCCTTGCCGTTGGCCCGCTCGCCGGACCCTTTGGACCGTTCGCTGGCGCCACGGCTGTTCTCCCCCTTGCCCCGCTCCCCGTTGGGCCGGACGGCGTCGCCGGCTCCTTTGCCCCGTTCCCCCGGCTCCTTGGCGCGGTCCCGCTCCTGACGGGCAAACACCATGCGGCCCGTGGGGGTCTGCAGGGCCCCGGTCACCGTGACGGCGAGTCGCTCGCCGAGCCGCTTGCGCGCCTCCTCGACCACCACCATCGTGCCGTCCTCCAGATAGCCCACGCCCTGATCCGCCTCCTTGCCCTCGCGGACGATCTTCAACTGCAGCGAGTCGCCAGGCTGCACTTCGGGGCGCAGGGCAATCACCAGCTCGCTGAGATTGACCACCCGCAGCTCCTGCACCCGCGCCACCTGGGCCAGGTTGTAGTCCGCCGTCAGGAGGGTTCCGCCGGTGTCCGCGGTGAGCTGAAGCAGCTTCTCATCCGCCCCCTTGCCCTCGTAGCGCGTGCTGTTGATCACCAGACGCCGGCCATACTCCTCCCGCAGACCGCTGAGCAACTTCAGCCCTCGGCGGCCCTTGCCTCGTTTCTCGTTGTTGCTGGAGTCGGCCAGGGCCTGCAGCTCATCGATCACCGCCTGGGCAACGATCACCTGGCCCTCCAACAGCCCCGATCCCAGCAGCCCCTGGATCCGACCATCAATGATCACGCTGGTGTCGAGGATCTTGGCCGTCGCCGGCGGCAGCACCCCCTCCGCCACCAGCAGGGCATCAGTGCTGGCGGGGTTGAACAACCGCAACAGGGTGCGTCCGTGCACCTCGGCCAAGTTGTAGCCCAAGACGCCGAAGAACACGTTGCTGAGCACGGCCGCCAGCGGCTTCACCAGCACCACCTCCCAGGGAAGGGGGAGCAGCAGGATCGGCGCCAAGAGCAGATTCGCCACCAGAAGGCCCAGGATCAGCCCCACGGCCCGGCTGATGAGCAGATCGGTGGGCATGCTGCGCACCTGGCGCATCAGCCGTCGGCGCAGCTGTTGAAAGAAGAAGCCGGCCAGCAAACCGAAGAAGGCCCCGAACCCGCCCAGCACCCAGCGCAGTCCCTCCATGTTGGTGACCTGCACCAGCAGGCGCTCGGGCAACAGATCAACGCCCAGCCAGCCCGTGGCCGCACCGGACAGGAGAAACAGCAGCAGGATGAGGACGTCCACCATGGCGACTGAGCGTGGCCGCCTCGCGCATCAACTTGACAGCATGCCTGAACCTGGCGCGTTTGCCAGGCGGGGGTAACCGCTCGTGACGCTTCCCCCACCCCGCGCCGCTTATCTCCACGTCCCCTTCTGCCTGCGGCGGTGCTTTTACTGCGACTTTCCCGTAGTGCCCCTGGGCGACAAGGCGGATGGCAGCCGGAATGCCGCGATCCCCCGCTATCTGGAGGCGCTCCAGGCGGAAATCCGCGCCAGCGCCCCGGGCCCGCCCTTGTCGACGGTGTATTTCGGCGGGGGCACCCCCTCCCTGCTCACCGCCGACCAGGTGGAGGGGCTTCTGGAGACGTTGCGGGAACGCTATGGCCTCGCCCCCGGGGCGGAAATCACCCTGGAGATGGATCCGGCCACCTTTGATCACGCCCGCTTGGATGCCGTGCTGCGGGCGGGTGTCAATCGCGTCAGCCTCGGCGGACAAAGTTTGGATGATGCCGTCTTGCGGGGGCTGGGCCGCCACCACCGGCGCCACCATCTCCTGGAGGCTGCCGGCTGGCTGCGCCAGGCCCGGCGCGAAGGAGGCTTGCGCAGCTGGAGCCTGGATCTGATTCAGGGGGTGCCCTCCCTGCCAGGGGCCCCCTCCGCGGAGACCCCGGACGCCTGTCGCGCCCATTGGCGGGAGCAGCTGGAGCAGGCGATCGCCCTGCTCCCCCCCCATCTCTCCGTCTATGAATTGACCTTGGAACCCGGCACAGTCTTCGCGCGGCGTCGGGAGCGGGGCGCCCTGGACCTGCCGGATGAGGAGCTGGGCGCCGATCTCCTGGAGCTCACCACCTCCCGCCTGCGGGCCGCCGGCTATGGCCGCTATGAGGTGTCCAACCACGCCTGGCCTGGCCACGCCAGCAGGCACAATCGTGTCTACTGGAGCGGCATGGGGTGGCGGGGGTTCGGGATGGGGGCCACCTCAGCGCCTCGGGGCCGCCGCTTCATGCGGCCCCGCACCCGAGAAGGTTATGAAGCCTGGCTGCGCGAGGGACGCGATGCCGAGGGGGAGCCAGCTGCGGCTTTTCCACTGGATGAGCGGGTGATGGTCGGTTTGCGGCGGAGGGAGGGGATCAACCTGGCGGAACTCTGGGCGCGGGAAGGATGGGGGACGGAGGCGCTGGACTCGCTCCGCGAGCATCTGGCGCCATGGATCGCGAGCGACCTCCTGCGGATTGAGGGGGATCGCTGGCGGTTGACCGATCCGCGCGGACTGGACCTCAGCTCCGCCGTCCTGCGGGCCTTCATGGGCTGGTGGCTGGAGCAGCCCGGCGGGCGGCGGGACTCCGCTGCTGACGCTTCCACTCCTTGAGGGCCTCCACCGCCAGGCCGCGGCCATCCAGCAACGGGGACGCAAAGGGGGGTTGGCGGTCGGTGAGGCCCAGAAGATCGGCCGTGACCCTCACCTGTCCATCGCACTGGTCGCCGGCGCCGATGCCGATCACGGGGATGCGCAGACGGTCACAGAGGTCGCTGGCCAACGCCGCGGGGATGTGCTCCACCACCAGGGCAAAGCATCCCCGGGCTTCCAAGGCGAGCGCTTGCTGGCTCAGGCGCTCCTGGGCCAGAGGGTCGGTGGCCTGGCGGCGGAACCCGAGCCGATGCACCGATTGGGGTGTCAGGCCCAGGTGGCCCATCACCGGGATGCCCATCCGCACCATGCGATCGATGGCGGCGAGGGTTTCCGGCTCCGCCCCTTCGAGTTTCACCGCCACCGCGGGGCTTTCCTTCAGCACTCTGCCGGCCGCCGCGATCGCCTCATCCAAGCTGCATTGATAACTGAGAAACGGAAGATCACAGATCACAAACGGAGTTCCACCGCCCTCCGCACGCAACCCACGCCCCACGGCGCGGCAATGGTGAAGCATCTCGCCCAGGGTGACGGGGAGTGTGGTGGCGTGGCCCAAGGCCGTCATGGCCAAGGAATCGCCCACGAGCACCGCGTCAGCCCCGGCCTCACAGACGATGGCCGCCGAGAGGGCATCCCAGGCCGTGAGGATCACGATGGGTTGTCCGGACTGCTTGCGCAGGAGAAGATCGCTGGGGCGCTGGGGCAAGGGATGAGGTTCAGGGGCAGGCAAGGGCGGAGCTGGCAGGGAGGGCGTAAGATGCCGAAGGCCCGGATCCACGCGGCCAAGACGCCCTAACCTGGTCAGGACCGGAAGGTAGCAGCCATGCGGGATGCTCTGGGCAGGCGTGGTCTCCGGGTCACCCTCAGGACTCCAGGCGCGATTGCCGATTCACCAGAAAGGGTGGAATCTTTGCGCCGCGATCTTGAGCCGCAGGCTGTTCCAAAGGAGAACTGAATGGGGCGGCTATCGCGCGCTCCGGCCGGTAGGTGCCACCGCTTTCAAATCCGGTGGCAATGACGGTGACGTGAATTTCACCTTCCAACTGTTCATCCACCACGGCACCAACAATGATGTTGGCATCAGGATCGACGACGTCATAGATCACCTCTGAGGCCGTGGTCATGTCTTCGAGGGTCATGTCCTTGCCACCGGAGATGTTGATGATGCAGCCCTTGGCGCCATCGATCCGGGCGGATTCCAGAAGCGGACTGCTCATGGCCGATTGTGCCGCCTCAGTGGCGCGGGACCGACCTGAACCAACGCCGATGCCGAGAAGAGCGGTTCCAGCGTCCGCCATCACGGAGCGAACGTCAGCAAAGTCCACATTGACCAATCCCGCTTTGGTGATGATCTCCGTGATCCCCTTCACCGCCATGCGCAACACATCATCCGCCGCACGAAAAGCATCCTGTAAAGGCGCGCCAGCGATGGCGTCGCGGAGTCGATCGTTGGGAATGATGATCAAAGTATCCACGTGCTCGGCAAGTTGAGCGATACCCTGCTCGGCTTGACGCAAGCGCTTCCTACCTTCAAACCCAAAAGGCTTGGTGACAATTCCTACCGTCAGCGCCCCACAATCTTTGGCCACCTCGGCCAAGATCGGCGCCGCGCCTGTTCCTGTGCCCCCCCCCATGCCAGCGGCGATGAACACCATGTCCGCTCCCTCAACCGACCGCTGCAATTCCGCGCGGGATTCCTCCGCCGCCTTTTGACCGATCAAAGGATTGCCCCCGGCACCGAGGCCGCTGGTGAGGGCTTGCCCCAGCTGAATCCGTTGCGGTGCGGCCGCTTGCAACAGAGCCTGAGCGTCGGTGTTCAGAACCCAGAACCCCACCCCCTGCAGCTCGGAAGCGATCATCCGGTTCACCGCATTGCTGCCACCACCACCGACGCCGATGACCTCAATGCGTGCTGATTGACTTGGAATGATCCCATTGGCGGAAGGGGTGCTCTGGCTCATCTCAAGAGGCGATTGCGGGATCGATGACGGAGGGCGATGATTGAGTCTGCCAGGCAACGAACCTCCAGAGAGGGACATCGCCGCCCTGGGCGAGGTTGTGTCAGGAGGCGTGTTGCCGTTGTTGGTTGGCTGCATTATGTCTTTGTGAGGAGGCCCCCGTCTGTCACGGGAGTGAACACCTTCACCTGGATCACTCGCGGACGCAATCCCTTGTGTGGAATAGCTCGCAGAGCCTAGGGGCGGGGTCTGCCAGGGGTGGGGGCACCAGGGAGGGGACCATTGGCGGTGGCGGCGCTTGCTCCCCGCAGCGTAAGTTCCGGCTGTTCGGGATCGGTCAGGTCGATGCTCAGAGGGCGTTGCCCCACCAGACGCTTGGGCAGGTTGCGGTTGAGATGGGCCACCACCTCCAGGCGTCGCGGCAGCTGAGAGTCCACCGGCCCCAGGCGGAGAGGCCCCAGATCCCGGGTGGTGAGCCAGAGGGAGCCATCCGGATCGAAACGGATCTCCCTCAGCCCGGGGCCGATCTGTGGGCGCGCCTCCAGAACCTTGGCCAGCACGGGCCGATTGCGTTCGTTCCAACCCACCACATCGATGGTGGCCTTGCCGCCCAAGCGCTGCCGAACGCTGGGATCGGCGTTGATCCAGCTGCCGGTTCGATCCACAAAGCCATTCTCCGGTCCCTTTGGCGTGCGCCGCTGGGCCCGAGCCACCGCCTCCCGATCCACCAGCTCGACCCGCAGGCGGGGTGGAAGCATCAGACGGGTGATTTTCACTTGTTCCACTGGCAAGGCTTCCGCCAGCGTCTGACTGAGATCGCGCGGTTGCATCGCGAGGAGGGGCTGGGGGAAACGCAGGCGAGCCGCCGTGATGACCTGCTCCCGACTCACCAGACGGCTGCCGCTGACCGCGACCTGATCTGGCCCCTGGAGCATCCAGCCCTCCCGCAGGAGCACGAAGCCCAGGCCCGCCGTCAGCGCGCCGTAGACCAGGATGCGCCACCCATCCTGCAACCGTTCGACTCGGCGCTGACGGCGCAGTTGTCGGCGCCGTTCCACCCCGGGAAGGGTGGTGGGGGCGGTGGAAGGAGGGGTGGGCATCACAACTCGCAGCGGGAGCGGGCCATCAACTCGTTCATCCAGCGGCGGGCCCGCTCGGCATCGCTGAAGGGCAGATCCTTCTGCAGGCCGCCACCGACCAGGCGCAGGCGGCACGCCCCCTGACTCTCCTCCGTAAGGGGGGCTTCCCCGGAGCGGAGGGAAAGGAGCTCGGTGAGTTCCAGTTGCTTGATCTCAAAGGCATCCGTTTCCCGGAACTGACCGGCTTCAAAGGTGGCCCAGCTGAGCACCCCGTCGACCAAGCGAGCGGCGCCAGCCGCATCGAGCTTGGCCAGTTCGGCTCCGGCCGCCCAATCACGAAAGAGGCGTTGCCGTCGTCTCTCCAGCCACCCGAGCGAGGTGAGAAGGAGAAACACGAGCAACAGGGGGATCCAGAGGAGTCCATGACCCATGGCGTCAGCGCGTCAGCTGTTCGGACCTGTCGGATTCTCTCGCGTTCTGAAGCAAACGGTGGAGAAGATCCGCCAGCGGCAATCCGCTGGCCGCCCAGAGCATCGGGTACATGCTCTGGCTGGTGAACCCGGGGAGGGTGTTGATTTCATTCAGCCAGAGGGCATCCTCCGCCTCGCTATAGAAGAAATCCACCCGCGACAAGCCCGAGGCCCCCACCGCTTCGCAGGCCTGGATGGCCATGGTTCGGGCCCGTCCCGCCACCTCCGGCGCCACAGGCGCGGGGATCAGGGTGTGGCTGCGACCCTCGCTGTACTTGGCCTCGTAGTCGTACCAATCCGCGTCAAAGCGAATCTCCCCCAGCACGGAGGCTTCCAGCCCCTCCGGCGGCCCCAGCACCGCGCACTCCAATTCCCGCGCCACCACACCCCTCTCCACCACCAGCCGGGGATCAAGGGCCACGGCGAGGCGCAGACCTTCCACCAATCCCTCCCGGTCACAGGCCTTGCTGATCCCCACAGAGGAGCCCAGGTTGGCGGGTTTGACAAAGCAGGGGTAGCCCAGGCGGTTCTCGATTCGCTCCAAAAGCGCTTCGGGGGGCGCGAAACCCTCCGGCTGGATCAACGCGGCCCGCGAGAGGCTCAGCCAGGGCACCTGGGGCAGGCCAGCGGCGTGGAAGGCCGCCTTCATGGCCTGTTTGTCCATGCCGATGGCGGAGCCCAACACCCCGGAGCCCACATAAGGGCACCGCATCAGGGTGAAGAGCCCCTGGATGGTTCCGTCCTCTCCATTCGGGCCATGGAGGACCGGAAACCAGACCTCAACCTCCAGAGCCCCCTCGGGGAACCCCTGAAAACCGGGCCGTGCGCTGGCGGCAAAGCTGGAGGCCGCCTCCGGAGCCGAGCCGCGAGCGAGCACCTCCTCCGCCACCGCCGGGGGCCACCAACGCCCCTCACGATCGATGTAGAAGGGCCGCACGTCATAGCACTCCGCGTTGGCCCCCTCGCGCAGGCCGGCGATCACGGTGGTGGCGGAGCGAATCGACACCGCGTGCTCTCCGGAGGCGCCCCCGAACACCAGGCCAACACGGGTGGATCCGGGGGCGGCGGACATGGGGCGAGCCAGCGGCGGGAGAGGCCAAACGGTATCAGCGAGCGGCGGATGCGCCAGGGGGCCGCGGGAGGCTTCAGCGGTGAATCAGGCCCAACCCACCCAGAAGCGCGGCCACGGCCATCAGCCAGAGGGGCGAGAGGCGCGTCCGCAGCACCAGCGCGCAGACGGACAGCGAGATCAGAAGTCCGACGGCATTGGTGTCGGAAAGCCGCAGGATCCGCACGCCCACCGCCAACAGGATTCCCAACGTGATGGGTCCCATGGCCCGCTCAAACGCCACACGCCAGGGGGAGTGGCTGAAGCGATTCCAGCTCAGGCAGACCACCACCACCAGCAGCGTGGAGGGCAGCAGAATCGCCGCCTCGGCCGCCACAGCGGACAGTAGAGCCCAAAGGGGGCCTTCCCTCCAGGCGGCGGCCATGCCGAGGAGTCCCACCAGCATCGAACTGGGCCCGGGGGCGGCCTCGGCCAGGGCATAGAGATCGTTGAACTGATTGGGGGTGAGCCAGCAGAACTCTTCCACGCTCAAGTGGTGATACTCCGTGAGCAGGGTGTTGCCGCCGCCCACGGAGAAAAGCGACAAGCCCAGGAAGGTGCCGATCACCTTCAGCAGCTGCCCCAGATCCGTCAACCGGACCGGATCACAGGCGCCGCCCGCCAGGGTGGCAAGAGCCGCCATCACGGCCGCGGCTCCTGCAGAGAGCGCGGCCAATACCAGAGCATCGCCAGGGGGGAGATCACGAGCAGCAGGGGCACCAGGCGCACATGAAAGCCTTCCATCGCCACGAACACCAACGCCGCCAGCAGCAAAGCCACGGGATCCCGGCGATAGGCGGGCAGGATCTTGAAGCCCATGGACAGGGCCAACCCCGCCGCCACCGCCACCATGCCCGCCAGCACCCGATCGACCAGGGGAAGCGCATGGACATGGAAGTAGAGCATTCCCACGGCCATCAACAGGCTGAAGGGCACGAGTAGCATCCCGGCCAGGGCCGTCAGGGCACCGGTCAAGCCGTGAAAGCTGGCGCCGACATAGACCGCCAGGTTGATCTGATTCGGCCCGGGGAGCAGGCGAGCCACGGTGAGGCCGGTGAGAAAGGCGTCATTACTCATCCAACGGTTTTGTTCCACAAGGATCCGCTGGCTCCACACCGACAATCCTCCCCCGAAGGAGGACAAGGCCACCTGCAACATCCCTCGGAACAACTGTCCTGGGGTCGGTGGCGCCGTGATCGGAGGGGGGGCCTCGTTCGGGGGGGGGGCCAGGTCAGTCATGCACGAAATGGGGATCGGGAGGCAGCTCACCGGCGTCGTGCAAGGAGGGATCCAGGGGATCGGGAGCGTTGTATTTCTCTGCCTTCGCCCAATCCGCCGCAAAGGTGGCCTTCAGCCGCTCCACCACTGCGGGCGCATCGCTTTCAATTCCCAGCTCACGGCGCAGATCGAAAGCGCTGCGATCGATGTTCATGGAACCCGTCTGAGCATGAATGCCATCAATGAGGATCAGCTTGGCATGCAGTTTCAAATGTTTCTGGCGCCGAACCTTCACGCCAAAACGTTGCATCACGCGCAGGGAAGAGAAGGTGTCGTAGATATCCCAATCACTGACGCCGTGCTTGCCACCGCAGAGCACCCGCACCTTCACGCCGCGCTCACAGGCGCAGACGATGCGCTCCAGGATCACCGCATCAACAAACTTCGGATGCTGGATCCAGAGGGTGCGCTCAGCGGCATCGATCAGGCGAGCCATCTGCCCGCGGCTGTGGACGCTGCTCCAGACCAGGCCAACGTTGAGATCGGGTTGGAAGAAGGTGCGCAGCCAATCCGCCTCAAACCCCGCGCGCACCTGGGCAACAACGGCCGCGTTGCGGCTCAGCACACCGTAGTCGCGGGTTTCGTGAAAGTATTTGTCCGACAGATTGAAGGTGGAAATCAGTGCCGCTTCCCCATCGATGAGCATCGATTTCTCATGGGTGACCGGGAAGGCCTCGCTCGTCCAGGCCGCGGCCATGCCCCAGGACTGCAGGCGACGGAAGGTCTCATCATTCCAACGATCGCCGCCAGAGGTGTGCGGATTGAGCATCACGCGCACGTCCACCCCGCGCTCTTGGGCGCGGCGGAGGGCCAACAGCACCACTTCGGACTGGAGCTTGAATTGCTTCAGCAGCAATTCCTTCCGCGCCTGATCGATCAGATCCACGATGGCCTGAGGTCCATCGTCCGGCATCACCAGCAGCGCCTGGTGGCTGAGGAGGAGCGCAGACATCTGGGCGGTGGTCAAATCCTCGCGAACCTTAACGGCATGCCCGCCCGTCCACAGCCTCCCCGCTCAACGAGAAGGGGCGCACGGTGTCGATGTGTACATCCACCAGATCTCCGGGCTGGTGGATGCCGCCACGGCCATCGCTGGCGGGGAAGAAGGTGAGGCGGTTGGTGCGGGTGCGACCCATCACCTGGGTGGCGTCCCTGGGGTTGACTCCTTCCACCAGCACCTCCTCCACGCGGCCCCGATAGCGGCCATTGCGTTGATGGGCCGTGCGCTCCACCAGGGCGTTCAGCTCGCGCAGCCGCTCCACCTTCACATCGTCCGGCAGCTGGTCGCTCCAATCGGCGGCGGGGGTGTTGGGACGCGGGGAGTAGGCGGCCGTGTTCACCTGGTCGAATCCGATCGTCTCGATCAGGGCGAGGGTGCGCCGGAACCCGGCATCGCTTTCTCCCGGGAACCCCACGATCACATCCGCGCTGATGGCGGCGTCGGGCATCGGCTCGCGGATGCGGTCGATGATGCGGCGGTAGCGCTCCACGGTGTAGCCCCGCCCCATGGCTTTGAGCACGTCGTCATCCCCGCTCTGAAAGGGGATGTGAAAGTGTTCACAGACCTTGGGCAGCCGGGCGCAGGCCTCGATCAGGCGCTCGGAGAAATAGCGGGGGTGGCTGGTGGCGAAACGCAGGCGGGCCAGGCCCGGAACGTCGTGCACCTGGTGCAGAAGATCGGTGAGCGTGTGGGCGCGACGGCCCTCGGGGGTGATGCCGGGCAGATCGCGGCCATAGGCATCGATGTTCTGGCCGAGAAGGGTCACCTCCCGATAACCCCGGCGGGCCAGCTCCTCCATCTCCCCGCGAATGGCGGCCGGCGTGCGGCTCTGCTCCCGCCCCCGCACGGCGGGCACCACGCAGTAGGTGCAGCGCTCGTTGCACCCGTAGATCACATTCACCCAGGCGCAGACGGCGCTCTCGCGGCGCGCCGTGGTGATGTCCTCCAGGATCTGGTGCTCGTCGGTGGCCACCACCTGGGCGCCACTGTCCACCCGCTCCAACAACGTGGCCAGCCGGTTGGCGTGTTGGGGACCCATCACCAGATCCAGCTCCGGCACCCGGCGCAACAGGGCTTCTCCCTCCTGCTGGGCCACGCAGCCGGCCACGACGAGGATCAGATGGGGATTGGCTCGCTTGCGAATGGCCTGGCGGCCCAGATAGCTGTACACCTTCTGTTCCGCGCTGTCGCGGATGGAGCAGGTGTTGTAGAGCACCAGGTCGGCGCTGTGTTCATCCAGGCCAGGGGCATACCCCCGCGCCTCCAGGATGCCGGCCATGCGCTCGGAGTCCGCCTTGTTCATCTGGCAGCCGAAGGTGGTGATCCAGTAGCTGCCGCGGGGGGCGGAGGCGGCCGGGGGCCTGGCCTCGGGGGAGGCCGTGGAGGGGGGTTGAGAGGGGGGCCCGGGGGGGGCCTGGGGGAAACCGGGGGAGAGGGCCGGAGCCGCGGCCCCTTGCGGATGCATCGCCGTCATCCCACCAGTTTCGGACATGGCGGCCCCGCCAGCGGCCGGGAAGGCCGCCATCGTGTCAGCGTGGCGATGTCTCCCGGGCCCGCCGCCCATGCGCTGCCGCCTGCACCGCTTCGCCCTCACCAAGGCCGTTCCGCTCACCATCAGCCGCGGCACCACCGCCGTTGTGGAGCGCCTCCTCTTCACGGTGGAGCACGAGGGGCTGGTGGGGCTGGGCGAGAGCGGCGGCTTCGACACCGGTCACCGGCGGATCGACACCGAGACCATCGCCGTGGAGTTGACCGACCTGATCCCGCGGCTGGAGGGCCGAGAGCCGGAACCGCGTCAGGCGCTCGAACCGATGCTGGCGCCCCTCTCCCCCCCCGCCCGTTGCGCCGCCGATCTGGCCCTGCTCGATTGGTGGGGGAAGCGCCTGGGGCGGCCCGTGGGGGAGCTGTGGGGGCTGGACGCCTCCAGTGCCGTGGCCACGAGTGTCACCCTTGGCCTGGGCACCGTGCCTCGGGTGTTGGAACGCCTGGAGCGCTGGTGGGCGGTGTGTCCCGCCAGCCGGGTGAAGCTCAAGCTGGGCAGTCCAGAGGGTCTGGAGCACGACAAGGCCCTGGTGGCGGCCGTCAGCGACGCCTTGCGGGAGCACTGGCGGAGCTGCGGCCAAGCGGCGGAGCTGCAGGTGGATGCCAATGGCGGCTGGACGCTGGAGGAGGCGCGCCGGATGGTGGACGGGTTGGCGGCGGCGGGCGTCGTTCTTCTGGAACAACCCTTGCCCCCTCGGCGCGATCCAGACGAGGACACCGCCGGCTTCGCCGCCCTCGACCTGGACTGCCCCATCCCATTGGTGGCCGATGAGAGCTGCTGGAGTCTGGCCGATCTGTTGCGGCTCGCCCCCCACGTGGATGGGGTGAACATCAAGCTGCTCAAAGCGGGAGGGCTGAGCGAAGCCCATCTGATGGCCCGGGTGGCCCAGCGGCTGGGCCTGGAGGTGATGGTGGGCTGCTACTCCGACAGCGCCCTGCTCAATGGCGCCGCGAGCCAGCTGTTGCCGTTGACGCGCTGGCCGGACCTGGACAGCCACCTCAATCTGCTCGACGACCCCTTTGTCGGTCCGCGCCTGGAGGGGGATGGGCTTCGCGCGGGAGCGGCCCCGGGGCTGGGGGTGAGGGTGCGGCAGGATGGCCCCCTGGCGCGCCTGCTGGGCGCCGGCCAGGAGACCTCCGGTGAGACCGCCTCCGATGCTCCCCGCTGATGCCCCGGTGGTGTTGTTGCAACACCATGGCCTCGACAATCTGCGCGGCAAAACGGGATTGGCTCTGCTGCGCTACCGCAAGGGCCCGATTCCGGTGGTGGTCGATCCGGCCCATGCGGGTGCCGATCTGGCGGCGATCACCGGACTGGCGCGGACTGCGGCCGTGGTGGCCAGCCTGCGGGAGGCCCTGCCCCTGCTGGAGGCTCCGGAGCGGGCCGTGGCTGTGGTGGGGTTGGCTCCCGCCGGTGGGGCGTTGCCGGTGGAGATGCGGGATGACCTGCTGATGGCCCTGGACGCCGGCTTGTCCCTGGCCAGCGGACTGCACACAGCGTTGGGGAGGGATCCGGAACTGGCCGCCCGGCTGAAACCGGGGGCCTGGATCTGGGACCTGCGGCAGGAACCGCGCGGGTTGACCGTCGGCTCGGCCCAGGCCGCCCAGTTGCCGGGCCACCGACTGTTGGCCATCGGCACTGACATGTCGGTGGGGAAGATGAGCGCGTGTCTGGAGCTTCAGGAGGCTGCGCTCCAACGCGGCCTGGACGCCCGCTTCGTGGCGACCGGCCAGGCGGGGATCCTGATCAGTGGAAGCGGGGTGCCGCTCGATGCCATTCGAGTGGATTACGCCGCTGGTGGCGTCGAGCAGGCGGTGGTGACGGCCGCCGCAGCGGCCACTCCGGGAACCCTGGTGCTGGTGGAAGGCCAGGGATCGTTGTGCCATCCCGGATCGACGGCCACGCTGCCCTTGCTTCGCGGCTCTCAACCGACCGCCCTGCTCCTGGTGCATCGCGCGGGGCAGGACAGCATTCGCAGCGCTCCCCACATCCCGATCCCCCCCCTGAGGGACCTGATCGCCGTGGCGGAGGCGCTGGCCGCCCTGGGGCGTCCCGGGACGGCCGCCGCAGCGCCCATGACCCATGGCCCCGGGGTTCCCCCACCGAAAGTGGGAGCCATCGCCCTCAACACGGCCCATCTTGATGACGACGACGCCCGCGCCGCCGTGGCGCGGATCCAGGAGGAGACGGAATTGCCGTGTGTCGACCCGGTGCGACAGGGGGGAGGTGCTCTGCTCGAGGCCTTGCTGGCCGGTCCCTTGGCTGGACTTGGGAACGGCTGAGGAAGAAAGGGCGAGCGAGGGGATTCGAACCCCCGTATAGCGGCGCCACAAGCCGCTGCCTTAACCACTTGGCGACGCCCGCCGTGGTGTTTTGACCTTACCACTGACCCCCCAGAGGCTGTCGATGCCATGCCCACCGCGCCGGGAGGGAGGCTTCTGCCAATGTGGTGAAGTGGTTTTGCATCGTTCTGTGACAGCGGTCTCCAGAGGGCTGGCGGTCGCTCTCCTGGGTGGGGGTTTGGTCGTGGGGCTGGGAATCACCAATCCCGGTCCCGCCGCGTTTGCCGACTACGGCGGGGCGCAACTCACCGCCCTGCTCGTCAAGGAACTGTGTCAACAGGATGGACTCTCCGGGCTGTTGCGCCTGCTGATCCGGGAGTGCCCGGCGCTGATCCAGTCCCAACGTCAGGTGTTGGGCACCCTGGTACGGGCCAACTCCCAGCGCCAGAACTTCGGCCTGTTCAGCGTCTACCGCACCAAGCTCGACCTGGCCGCCCTGCTGCCGGGACTGCGCCAGATTCCTGATCTCCACCTGCCGCGCTATAAAGCCACCACCTTCGCGGGCGCGGGACAGTTTCTCTTGATTCAGACCCGCGAATCGGAACGGCCGGCAAAGCGGTGAGCACCCTTCCTCCCTTGGCCATCCCCCGCTCCCTTCTCGATCCCGGCCTGCCTCTCGGGCTGCCGGACGCGGACGGTCTGGTGCGGGTGCGCATCACGCACCGGGAGGGGCGCGTGAGCGCGGTGGTGCCCCATGCGGGGCCGGAGCCGGCGCGGGACATCCCCCTGGCCCTCACCCCCCTGGTGGAGGCCCATGCCCATCTCGACAAAGCCTTCACGGCCTCCGCCCACCGCAATGCGTCCGGCTCCATGGAGGAGGCCATGGCGGCGAATCGGCGGGAGGCGGAGCAACGCACTGCGGAAGGGGTCCAGGAGCGGGCGGAGCGGGCTCTGGAGCAGGCCTGGCGCTACGGCCTGCGGGCCATCCGCAGTCACGTCGACAGCCTGGGCCCCTGGTCGACCACCTGCTGGGAGGTGTTGGGCCAGCTGCGCCAGCGCTGGGCGGGGCGGGTGGACCTGGAATTGGTGGCGCTCGTCCCCCTTCAGCACTGGTTGACGGCGGAGGGGGAGCGGCAGGCGCGCCAGGTCGCGGACGCGGGCGGACTCCTGGGTGGAGTTCTGGGTCCTCCCTATCGACCGGACGGCCGCGACGGCGACGCCCTCCGCGCCTTGCTGGACCTGGCGGAGCGGCAGGGCTGCGGCATCGACCTCCATGTGGATGAAAGCGCCCAGCCCCCGCCGCGCGGCCTGCTGCTGCTGAACGCCCTGCTGCGCGACCGGCGCCCCAGCGTGCCGGTGACAGCGAGCCATGCCAGCAGCATGGGCCTCCTGGGCAACCGGGCCCTGCGCCGCCTGGCAGAGGGGCTGGCCGAGGCGGATGTGGGCGTGGTGGCCCTGCCCGCAACGAATCTGTGGTTGCTCGATCGGCATCCCGAGCGGACGCCGAGCAAGCGTCCGCTGGCGCCGATCCAGCAGCTGCAGACGGCGGGGGTGACGGTGGCGATCGGCGGCGACAACGTGCAAGACGCCTGGTTTCCCGGCGGGGACTTCGATCCCATCGAGCTGATCCGCCTGGCCACGCTGGCCAGCCACGCGCTGCCCTGGCGGCGGGCGGGCCTGGCCCCCCTGACGACGGCCCCCGCCCGGCTCCTCGGGCTGTCCTGGGATGGGGTGCTGCGGATCGGCGGGCCCGCGGATCTGGTGGTGTTGGCGGCCCGCTCCTGGACTGAGGTCCTGGCGCGCAACCCGCAACGGCGCGTGATGCGCGATGGCTCCTGGCTGCCGCCGCCCGACAGCGAGGCACCCTCCTCCTTGCTGCGGCGGTTGTCGGCCAGCGATCCCGCTGTGGATCCAGGATTGGAGCTCGCCCCGCCCCCCCCGCGCCCTGATGCCCTCCCTGGCCCTCCCCCCCCTGCCGCCCCGGCCCGCGGACGGGCGGATCCGCGCCCTTGAGGCGGAGCTCACCCGGCTGGCCCCGACGCTCCCGCGGATGAGCGCCCCCGGGGAGCTGGAGAAACGATCCACGGATTTCCATGGCTTTTCCCCTGTGCTCCGCCAGCTTCTGGCGCATTGCCGAGCCCAGCTGGCCGTCGCCCCTCGCGATCGCGAGGAGGTGGCCATCGTGGCGGGGGCTTGCGCGCGTCACGGGGTGCCGCTGACCGTGCGGGGGGCGGGCACGGGCAACTACGGCCAATGCGTTCCCCTGGCGGGCGGCGTGGTGGTGGAGATGGGAGGACTGTCAGCCTTGCGGAGCGTGGAGGCGGCCACAGGGGTGGTGGACGTGGAAGCCGGTTGCCTGCTGGCGGATCTCGATCGGAAGCTGGCGCCCAGTGGACGGTCCCTGCGGCTGGCGCCGAGCACCTGGCGCACAGCCACGGTGGGGGGCTTCATCGCGGGGGGATCGGGAGGCGTGGGGTCCTTGCGCTGGGGGTTCCTGCGGGATCCGGGCCACCTGCTGGGACTGGAGGTGGTGACCATGGAGCCGGAGCCGCGGGTGCTGCGCCTGGACGGCGAGGCCTGCGACCCTCTCAACCATGCCTATGGCACCAACGGCATCCTCACCGCCCTGCGCCTGGCCACGGCCGAGGCGGTGGCCTGGTGGCAGCTGGTGGCGAGCTTCAGCGAGGCGGAGCGGGCCTTGGAGGCCGCCAGGGAGCTGCCCAGCACCGCCCTTTTGCTGCAGGAGGTGTGCCTGCTGGAGGCCCCTCTGGCGGCGGCCATGCCCTGGCCGACAGGCTGCCCCGCTCCCGAGCCGGGAGAATCGCGACTGCTGGTGCTGCTGGCGCCCGATGCCGTGCCGGTGGCCGCTCCCTGGCTGGCCTCCCGGGAGGGGCGCGTGGTCTGGCGGGAGCCGGAAGCGACCTCCAAAGGGGTGCCCCTGCGGGAGCTGACCTGGAATCACACCACCCTTCATTGGCGGGCCCGGCATCCGGACTGGACGTATCTCCAGATGCTGCTCCCCCAACCGGAGGGTCCCTTTTTGGATCGCCTGCGGGCCCGTTGGGGCGACAACCTGCACTGGCATCTTGAAGGCGTGCGCCAGGGGGGGGCCTGTCGTCTGGCAGGCCTCCCCGTGTTGCGGGATCAGGGGATCGATGCCCTTCAGGAGCTGATGGCCCAGTGCGAGGACGCTGGCGCCGTGCTCTTTGATCCCCACGTGATCACGGTGGAGGACGGAGGTCTGGGGGTGATTGACGCGGCGCAGGTGGCCTGCAAGCGCCAGCTGGACCCCGCTGGCCTGCTCAACCCGGGCAAGCTCCGGGGGTGGTGGCAGGAGGGATGAGGGGGCCAGCGGGACGCGGCCCCGGAGAGGTGGAACTCCCGGGAGGGTTCAGCAGCCGAGGCTGAGCCGAGTCTCCACCCCGGTGACGGGATGGCGGCCGCTGGCCTTGCGACAGAGCGCCACCTGGTCGGCGCGATCCAGGATGGCTCCGCTGAAGTCCGCGTCGGTGACGGTGGCGCCAGCGAAACCGCTGCCAGAGGCGATCACCCCCCGCAACAGGGCGCCGCTGAAATCGGCTCCCGTGAAGTCAACACGATCCATCAACACATCACTGAGGATGGCTCCGCGAAAGCTGGCGCCAGCGAAGGCTCCCTGCGTGAAGATGGCCCCGTGCAGATCGGCCGCGTCGAAATTGGCCTGGCGTGCCACGGCCCCCGCGAACGACGTTTCGCTGAGATCCTGGCCATGGAAATCCTTCCCCGCCTGGTTGGTGAGGGTGTAGTCCACCCGTTCGCCGAAGGACGCCCGAGCCGAAGCGGGCAGCCACAGGCTGAGGAGAAGCCAGCCGCAGAACAGCGCCGCCGCCCACCAGGATCGGCGCGCACCCGCCCTCCACTCACGCGGGGTGGAGGCGGGGGTGGGGAAGAGCGAGGGCATGGCTGGCGCGGGGGTCAGGCTTGGAGACCCAGATGCTGGCGGATGCGATCCAGGGCCGCTTTCTCCTCGGAAGAGACCTTGTCCCCGGAGCCGAACAGCCCCTTCCCGGCGGCCTCCGCCACCGCCACACAACCATCAACAATCAGCTGGACGAATTGCTCCACGCTGGGCGCGTCAGCTTTCGCGCGCGCCAGGCTCAACGCCTGATCCACGTTCTCCAAGGCGCGGTCCAGCACCGTGCCGTCCTTGACATCCTCAGCGGTGAAGAATTGCCGCTGGGACAGGCCCTGTTTGAGGGCTTCGGGATCAAAGAGGCTGGCGATCAAGGGATTGTCGGCATAACGGGTGGAGGCGGTGGCGAGCTCCTTGCCGAGGGCAAGGGCTTCCCGGGCACTGGAGAACAGGCCCAGATCCACGGCCATCACGGCCATGGCGGCAGCCAGGGGCCCCCCCAGGAGCTGGCTGCGTTCATCGTTCGTGAGGGTGAGCGTCATGGACAAGGGACAAACGTTCCATCGGCAGACTGGCAACGGTTGGTGAAAAGGTCAGCCCTGACAAAACTTGCAGACAACGTGCTGTTTCCCTCGGTCATGGGCGCGAACCTGTTATCGGATCGAGCAGGGGCCAGATCTCCCCCAGCCAGTGGAGGGAGCCGGCAATCACGGGCAAGGGACCGGGCGGCCGCAACCATTCCAGTCCTTCGGTCGGGGTCTCCACCCCGCGCAAGCGCCCGCGCAGCCCTGGCCGAGCCCGCGCCAACTCCTCCACGGTCCAGCAGGGAAGATCCGGCAGCCCCCCCAGGGCGGCCGCATCGTCGGGGGCCAGCAGGGCATCGAGCAGGGCCGGAGCGTCCTTGGTGCGCTGAATGGCCAGGAGCCAGCGGCGGCCCTGACGGGGCGCCTCAGGAGAGAGCGCGTCAATCTCCTTCAGTGCCTGGCGGAGGGCCATGGCCCCCGCCGGATTGTGGGCACCGTCGAGAAGCAGCGCTCGCCCCTTCCAGGAGCGGCGCTCCAGACGTCCTGGCCAGCGAGCCTGGCGAAGGCCGATCCCGAGGGCCACGTCCGGGATGGACCACCCCTGAGCTCGCAGGGTCCTGGCCATCGCCACCGCCACCGCCGCGTTGCCGCGTTGAAACGCGCCCGGCAAACCCAGAGCGGGCCCACCCCGCTCGGGGGTCGGCAGGGGGTCCACCCAGTGCAGCGCGCATCCGCTCAGCCGGGCTTGACGTTCCAGCGCCTCCGCAGCTTCCGGTGGCTGCGGAGCGCTGATGGCCACCTGGCCGACGGCGTCCAGCACCGCGGCTTTCTCCGTCGCGATCGCCGCCAGCGTGTCGCCGAGAAAGTCCTGATGATCCAGGCCGATGGGGCCAAAGCCCACCACCGTCCGTCGGGGGT
This sequence comes from Cyanobacteria bacterium K_Offshore_surface_m2_239, assembly GCA_016882305.1. Taxonomy (GTDB): domain Bacteria; phylum Cyanobacteriota; class Cyanobacteriia; order PCC-6307; family Cyanobiaceae; genus Cyanobium. The sequence continues at coordinate 7,678 of VGQX01000016.1, read as the reverse complement.
GGACCGTGGTGGCATCAAGCCGTCCCCCCAGACCCACCTCCAACACCACCAGATCCAGATTCTCCCGAGCGAAGCGGTCCATGGCGGCGGCTGTGAACAGCTCAAACGCAGTGAGGGAATGGCGTTCGGCACTGGCTTGCCAGCGCTCGAGATCCCCCCTCAGCGTCTCCCCATCGATCCAACGCTCCCCCAGCTGGATGCGTTCGCACCAGCTGCGCAGGTGTGGCGAGCGATAGACGCCCGCCCGCAGTCCCGCCGCCTGGAGAATGGCGTGCAGGAAGGTGGCGATGGACCCCTTGCCATTGGTACCGGCCACCTGAACGGCGGGGAACCGGCGTTCGGGATGACCGCCAGCGGCGAGGGCGGCTCGCATCCGCTCCAACCCGAGGTCGATGCCGGGGCGGGTGCGAGCCACCAGCAGGGCGTCCAGATCGATGGGAGCGGGCAGGTCGCTCCAGGGCGGGCCATGGGGCATCCCGGCCGCCCCCTCGGGGTCAAACCGGGTCAACGCAGGCGGGCGAGGGCGCGTTCCAGGCGCTTCACCAATTCCCGCCCATGGCGCGGCTGGATCACCAGGGGGGGAACAAAGCGCACAACACTCGCTCCAGCCGGCACCAGCAGCAATCCTTCCGCCATCGCCGCCTTCACCACCTCGGGAGCGGTCAAGGCATCCGGCTGGAGCGCCAGACCCAGCAGCAGGCCCCAGCCCCTCACCCCCGCGAGCCGGTCGGGATGACGGCGCACCAGCTCCTCCAGCCGCTCCCTCAGCCGCTGCCCGACGTGGGTGACCCGGGAGAGGAGCTGACGGCGTTCGATCTCCCGCAAGACGGTGAGACCGGCGCGGCAGGCGAGGGGATTGCCACCAAAAGTGCTGGCATGCTCCCCGGGGCGGAGAATGTCGCAGCTGGCCTTCACCGCCAGCGCGCCGATGGGAATGCCTCCCCCCAAGCCCTTGGCCAGGGTGAAGGCATCCGGCTCCACGCCCAGGTGTTCATATCCCCACCACCGGCCGCTGCGTCCAACACCGATCTGGACTTCATCCAAGATGAGGAGAATGCCGCGCTCGTCGCAGCGTTCGCGCACCAGACGGAAGAAGGCGGGGTCGCCAGGGTGCACGCCCCCCTCTCCCTGAAGGGGCTCAAGAAGCACGGCCGCCACGGCCGGCCCTTCGGCTTCGCAGCTGTCGAGGAGGGCGTCGAAGGCGGGTCCGTCGTTGTAGGGGAAGTAGCGAAACCCCTCCACCATCGGCTCAAAACCCTGGTGATAGCGCGGCTGTCCGGTGGCGGTCACCGCCGCCAGGGTGCGCCCGTGGAAGCTGGCTTCGGCGGTGAGAATCAGCGGTCGGGCAATGCCGCGCCGCTCGTGGCCGTGTTTGCGGGCCAGCTTGATGGCGGCTTCATTGGCCTCAGCGCCGGAATTGCAGAAGAAGACGCGATCCGCGCAGCTGCGCTGGGCGATGGCCGCGGCCAGCTCTTCCTGCTCGGGGATGCGGTAGAGATTGGAGACATGTTGCAGCGTGGCCAACTGCCGGCACAGGGCCCTGCGCAGGGCCGGCGAACTGTGACCGAGGGTGCAGACCGCAATGCCGGCCACGGCATCCAAATAGCGATTCCCTCGGTCGTCCCAAACCCAGACGTCCTTCCCGCGCACCAAAGTGAGAGGGAAGCGGGCGTAGGTGTCCATCACGGCGGAGGGAGTGACCTCCCCCGGCCGAGGGGCGGGGATGGGAGCGGTGGGACTCGAACCCACATGCCCGAAGGCGCTCGATTTTGAGTCGAGTCCGTCTACCAATTCCGGCACGCTCCCATGACCCGAATCTATCGCGTGGTCGGCACCCCCCTCCCGATCATGCGTCGCCGCTGACACGTTGGATGCGGGCGCCCACGGCATTCAGCTTGTGCTCAAGCTGAGAGTAGCCGCGATCGAGATATTCCAGCCCCCGCACCGTCGTGATGCCCTCTGCGGCCAGGCCCGCGAGCACCATGGCCGCGGAAGCTCGCAGATCGGTTCCCTGAACAGGGGCACCGCTGAGGCGCGTCACGCCCTCCACACAGGCCGTGTTGCCCTGCATGCGGATCGACGCGCCCATTCGCTGAAGTTCCGCGACGTGCTGCAGGCGGTTTTCAAAAATGTTCTCCACCACCATGCTGGTGCCGGTGGCGGTGGCCAACAGGCTCATGAACGGGGCCTGGAGGTCCGTGGGAAAGCCCGGGAACGGCTGGGTGCGCAGGTCGATGGCGTTGATCTCCTTGGCGGAGATGCGGATTCCCTCGCCCTCCGGGGTGAGACGGCAGCCACAGTCCTCCAACTTGGCCAACACGGCGCCCAGGTGGTCGGTGATCACGGGGGTGACCAGCAGAGAGGAGCGGGTGATGGCCCCGGCGATCAAGAACGTGCCCGCCTCGATGCGGTCGGGGATGACGTGGTAGTCAGCCCCATGGAGTGACGGCACGCCATCGATGACGATGGTCGGCGTGCCAGCGCCGCGAATGCGGGCGCCCATGGCCCGCAGGAGGCGAGCCAGGTCGACCACCTCGGGTTCCAGAGCGGCGTTTTCAATGATGGTTTCGCCATCCGCCAGGGCGGCGGCCATCATCAGGGTCTCGGTGGCGCCGACGCTGGGGCAATCCAAAAGAATGTGCCCCCCCTTGAGCCGTTGCCCGGCGCCCGGCACCACGGCGGTCACGACCCCGTGCTCGATGGTCACCCGGGCGCCAAGAGCTTTCAGGCCTTTGACGTGCTCCACCACAGGGCGGGTGCCGATCTGGCAGCCGCCGGGGAGGGGAACCTGAGCCATGCCCATGCGCGCCAGGAGAGGGCCGATGCAGAAAAAGCTGGCCCGCAGGCTGTTGACCAATTCATAGGGGGGAGCCGCCCGAGACACGTGATCAGCCAAAAGCTCAACCGTTTCCCCGGAACGGGTGACACGGACCCCGAGGGCGGCGAGGATCTCGCCCATGGAGGCGATGTCCGTCAAGCGGGGTACATTGTGAAGAAGAAGCGAATCTTTGCTGAGCAGACACGCGGCCATCAGGACCAGGGCGGAGTTCTTGGCCCCACTGACACGGATCTCGCCTTCCAAGGTCGTCCCACCGGTCACCTCCAATCTCGGCTGCACAAGCGTTGAGCGAAGGGGCGTGGTGGTCACGACCATGGGCAGGGATCCTACAAAACCTTTCACGGCGCATCTTGACAACGATTCAACCCCTCGTCTAGGTGCCGCACCATGAACTGTCTCGCCAACCTCACCGTGCGAGGCGGACCGTCAGGCCCTCCATGGTCTAAGCTCACGGTCATCCCTGGACTTCCAGGCACGCCTGCGGATGTGGCGGAATTGGTAGACGCGCTAGTTTCAGGTACTAGTGGCAGCAATGTCGTGGGAGTTCAAGTCTCCCCATCCGCACTTTGATTATGATCTTCCTCTCCATCGACAACGCGTCTGAAATTATTGCGCAAAAACTTGGCAAATTCATTGAAAGTATAACGCCACACAGTTTTGATGAGGCCAAAGTCGAAGACGTGGTGATCCGTAAATTGGTCGAGCATCTCGCCGCTGAGGGACTCTGTGGCGAGATCGCCTCGGTGCGGGGCGTCCATCTTGGCAACAAGACCCTCCACATCAATGAGGAGCTCCACGTGCGCCATCAGGAAAAGTTTTAGGTGTCTGCGGAGCCCATCACCAGTCGCCGCAACCCGTTGGTGCAGCGGCTCAGGGCCCTGCATCACGCCGCGGGACGCCAGGAGCAGCAGCGGTTGCTGCTCGAAGGCACCCACTTGCTGGAAGAAGCTTTGCGGCTCGGCCTGGAGCCTGAGCTGCTTCTGGCCACAGACCCCTGGCTGGAACGCCACCCCGAACTTCTGCGCACCCTCCCCGCGGCCAGCACCTGGCGGTCGGTGAGCATGGAAGCACTGGAGGCGATCGCCACCACCCGCCATCCCGACGGGGTGGTCGCCGCTCTCCCCTGGACCTTGCCGCCCCCCCTGACGCCAGTCGGGGCTCCCGCCTTCGCCATGGTTCTGGACAACATCCAGGACCCTGGAAACCTGGGCACTCTGCTGCGCACCGCCCTGGCGGCGGGTGTGGAGCAGATCTGGCTGGGTGGCGGCGCGGACCCCTGGCAACCGAAGGTCCTGCGGGCCTCCAGCGGGGCGGCGCTGGCCCTGCGACTCCTTCGCTTCCCGGAGGCGGACCTGCTGGAGCGGGTGCGTCAGGCCCGTGCTGCGGGCACCCGCGTCGTCGCGACAGTGGTGCGCGGCGGAGCCCCCTACTGGAGCCACGACTGGCTCGGCCCCACCCTCCTCCTGCTTGGCAATGAAGGAGCCGGCCTCCACCCTGAACTGCTGGGCCAGGCGGACATCCAGGTCACGCTGCCGCACAGCACCGCCGTGGAGTCGCTGAACGTGGCGGTCGCCGCCGCTCCCCTTCTCCTGGAGCGGGAACGGCAGCGACTCGGAGCCGGTGCCCCCGCCGCCGCGATCAGGAGGGCGGGGGCCAGCGCCGGATAGCCCATGGCCCGGCACTGTCCCTTGGTCTGCTGTTGTCGGGGGGGGCAGGGCAAACGAGAGAATGGAGCCATCCATTCGCCCGAGCGTCGGTGAGCGACTCCTCCTTTGATTTCGATGTCATCGTCATCGGCGCGGGCTACGGGGGGTTCGACGCGGCCAAACACGGCGCGGACCACGGGTTGAAGGTGGCGATCGTCGAGAGCCGGGACATGGGCGGAACCTGCGTCAACCGCGGCTGCGTGCCCTCCAAGGCCCTGCTCGCGGCCAGCGGACGGGTGCGCGAGCTGGCCGATGCCGAACACCTGAAGGGCTTCGGCATCCACGCGGCCCCGGTGCGCTTCGAACGACAAAAGATCGCCGACCACGCCCGTCAGCTGGTGGACACCATCCGCGCCAACCTCACCAAAACCCTGGATCGGGCGGGCGTCACCATCCTTCGCGGCCTGGGCCGCTTGGAGGGCTCCCAGCGGGTGGCCGTGCGCGAGAGCAGCGGGGTGGAACGGGTGTGGAGCGCCCGGGAGGTGATCATCGCCACCGGGTCCGATCCCTTCGTCCCCCCGGGCATCACCACCGATGGGCGCACGGTGTTCACCAGCGACGAGGCCATCAACCTGGAGTGGTTGCCCCGCTGGATCACGATCATCGGCAGCGGCTACATCGGTCTGGAATTCGCCGATGTCTACACCGCCCTGGGCTGTGAGGTGACGATGATCGAGGCGCTCGATCGGGTGATGCCCACCTTTGACCCCGACATCGCCAAGCTGGCGGCCCGCCAGCTGATCGACGGACGGGACATCGACGCCCGAGCCGGCGTGCTGGCCAAGACGATCACACCCGGCTGCCCCGTGAGGATCGAGCTGGTGGACATGGCCACCAAGGAGCTTGTCGAGACGCTGGAGGTGGACGCGGTGCTGGTCGCCACGGGGCGGGTGCCGGTGAGTCAACCCCTCAACCTGGCCTCGGTGGGGGTGGACACCCAGCGGGGCTTCATCGCTGTGGATGACACCATGCGGGTGCTGGCCAGCCATGCGGAGGGAGCGCAGCCCGTGCCCCATCTCTGGGCCGTGGGCGATGTGACCGGGAAAATGATGCTCGCCCACACCGCCGCGGCCCAGGGCACCGTGGCCATCGACAACATCCTCGGCCATGCGCGGGCGATCGACTATCGCTCGATCCCCGCAGCCACCTTCACCCATCCGGAGATCAGCTCGGTGGGACTGAGCGAGGCCGACGCCAAGGCGTTGGCCAGCCGTGAGGGATTTGAGCTGGGCACGGTGCGCAGCTATTTCAAAGCCAATTCCAAGGCCCTCGCGGAGCTGGAGAGCGATGGGGCGCTCAAGTTGCTGTTCAACAAGAGCACTGGCGAAGTGTTGGGCGCCCACATCTATGGCTTGCACGCCGCCGATCTGATCCAGGAGATCGCCAACGCCGTGGCCCGCCGCCAGGGGGTGGTGGAATTGGCCACCGAGGTGCACACCCATCCCACCTTGAGCGAGGTGGTGGAAGTGGCGTACAAGCAGGCGGCCACGGCCGTGGCCACCCCGGTGGGTATTTGAGATGGAGATTCGTCGCCGCCCCCCCAACCCCTCGGTGAAAGTGGCTCACCTGGAATACGGCATCCCTCATCCGGAGGAAAAGCCTCGCCACATCCTGGAGGAAATTGTTTGGGATAAGGATCGGGAGATCGCCGTCGCCCGGGAGCGGGTCAGCCTGCAACAGCTCCAGCGCCAGATCGTCGATCTTCCCCCCACCCGCGATTTCGCGGCAGCCCTGCGAGCGTCCTGCCGCAAGCCGGCGGTGATCGCTGAGGTGAAAAAAGCGAGCCCGAGCAAAGGGGTGATTCGGGAGGACTTCGATCCGGTGGCTGTGGCCCGGGGCTACGCGGCTGGCGGCGCCAGCTGCCTGTCGGTGCTCACGGACAAAACCTTCTTCCAGGGAGGGTTTGACGTGTTGGTGGCGGTGCGGGAAGCCGTGGATCTGCCGCTGCTCTGCAAAGACTTCATTCTTTCTCCCTATCAACTCCATCAGGCGCGCGCCGCTGGCGCCGATGCGGCCCTCTTGATCGCGGCGATCCTCACCGATCAGGATCTCAGCTACCTGAGCAAGGTGGCCCGCTCCCTGGGGTTGGCGGTGTTGGTGGAGGTGCATGACGCCGAGGAACTGGAGCGGGTGCTGAGCCTGGAGGCTCTCCTGGCCCCCGGTGGGTCCGGCAACCCCGGTGCCCCCCCCCTGATCGGGATCAACAACCGCGATCTGAGCACCTTCACAGTGGATCTCGCCACCACGGACCAGCTGATGGCCGCATTCAGCGAACGGATCCGCGCGTCCCACGCCTTGCTGGTGAGCGAATCGGGCCTCTTCACCCGCGACGATCTCGACCGGGTGCAGGGCGCTGGCGCTGACGCGGTGCTGGTGGGAGAAGCGCTGATGCGCCAGCCGGATGTGCAGACGGCGTTGGAGGAGCTGATCGGGGGGTGAGCCGTCGGAAGATTTCAGGCCCTCGCGCGCGGTCCGAACCAACAGAAAAGCCCTCGTCAAAGCGAGGGCTGTCTGAGGAGCAATCGCGGTTTTGGCTGTAAAGATCTACACCTTGCGGCTGTAAAACTCAACCACCAGCAATTCGTTGATTTCCAGGGCCACCCACTCCCGTTCGATGGAGCCATTCACCTTGGCGGTGAGTTTGGTTTTTTCGAACTCCAGGTGCGGGGGGATGTTGGCCAGGCCGGGGAACTGCAGGTTGGCCTCGGCCAATTGCTTGCTCGCCTTGCGCTCGCGAATGGCCACCACATCGCCCGATTTGCACTGATAGCTGGGGATGTCCACCACCCGGCCGTTCACGGTGACGTGGCCGTGGTTGACCAGCTGCCGCGCTCCGGGAACGGTGGGTCCGAACCCCAGGCGGAAGCAGACGTTGTCGAGACGGTTCTCCAGCAGCTTGAGCAGGTTGGTTCCGGTGGACCCCTCCTGGGCGCGCGCTTTCTTCACATAGCGCACCAACTGGCGCTCGGAGATGCCGTAGTTGAAGCGGAGCTTTTGCTTTTCTTCCAGACGGATGGCGTATTCGGAGCGCTTGCGACGGGCTTGGCCGTGCTGACCGGGGGGATAAGCCCGCTTGGCGGACTTACGGGTGAGACCGGGAAGGTCTCCCAAGCGCCGCGTGATCCTCAGTCGA
>VGQX01000015.1 GCA_016882305.1 Cyanobacteria bacterium K_Offshore_surface_m2_239 | reverse complement strand
GACGCGCGAGCCCTCTGAGCCCGCGAGCCCCCTGAGCCCGCCCCACAAGGCCCGCCTCACCAGGCCCGCCTCACCAGGCCCGCCTCACCAGGCCCGCCTCAAGCCAGTCGTGACACCCGCAGCCACGGTCCCCAAGGGTTGGCGCAACCCACCAGGGCCACAGGAGCGGGCCGTGTCCGCTGCCCCAGCCAGTCGTTCAGGGCGGGCTCCAGGGTGATCAGGGGCCAGGGTTCCCCCGCCAGGCCCGGGGAGCCGTGGAGGGTGAAGCCCCCCTGGCCGTCGCCACGCAACTCGCCCCGCCAGAGGCGTTCGCCCGGTTCGCTCGGAGCCTGGTGGGGATCCCCCGCCCGTGGACTCCAACGCCCACTCGGCTCCAAGCGGCTCGGATCCTCCAGGAGAGCCAGCTGTCGCTCCCGCCATTCCGGATGGTGCCAGGGGGTGTCCCACAGGGGTAGGGGGCCCGCTGGCGCCAAGGGGTCGAGGATCAAGGCCTCCTGCAGGCGACGCACCGGCAGCTCCGCCGGACGCACCCCCAGCCGCACGCACAGGGCCGCCGCCAATCCCGCCGCCTGTCCCAGATTCAGCACCAGCGGTTGCAGGCGCGTGGCGCCGTTGGCCATGTGGCTCACGCCGATCGCCTTGTCCGCCGCCAGCAGATTGGTCACGCCCTCGCTCACCAGAGCGCCGTAGGGAACAGTGAAGGGCGTGCCGCTCCAACGCCCTCCCCACCGACAACTCTTCGGGGCGAGGGGCCAGTCGGGTCCGGGGTAATGGTGGTCGTTGGCGTAGTTGCCCACGGCGATCGCCGTCAGGCGACCCGTCCCCTCCCGCGAGAGCGGGCCGATGGCGGCCCCGGGGGCCAGGGGCAGGAGCTGCCGCTCCACCACGGTGTCCAGCGCCACCAGGCGGCGACCCTCCCGCCAGTAGGGCATCAAGGCCAGGTCCTCCGCCCCCTCCAGGGCGCCGGCGGCGGCGTCCTCCGCCGTGGGGAAAACCCTGGCCCGCTCCAGGCGCCCCGGGGCGAGATCCCGCAACGCCTCCGCGAAGGCTTGGCTGTGGTTCCGCATCTCGGCGGCCAGATCGTCCGCCACCGACCCGGGGGGCAGACCCTCCGCGAACGCCCGCTCCAATCCCTCATGCCAGTCATTGCCGGCCAGGGGCCAGTTGAGCATCAGCAGCCCCCCCGGCAACCGGCCGTAGGTGAGGGTGCGTTCCAGGCCGAAGCGACGGGTGGCCTCCGCGAACGGCGCCGCGGGAGTCGGCTCGCCGCCGGAATCGCCAGGCGTGCCGGAGAGGGCCGTCGCGCCAGGCGCGACGCCCGGCCCCTCCCCGCTCGCGGCAAGCTGGGCCATCGCCACCCAGGTGGGGGACTGCACCCGCTGGCGCTGAAAGAATGGATCCGACTCCAGAGCGGCGCGGGGCGGGGCGCTGGGCTCCTCCCAGGTCTCCCTCGCCTCCCAGCCCAGACGATGGGGCACGGCGGCCAGGGGATAGAGATCGCCGCGATCGCTGCCGTCGATCACGAGGGTGGGCGACAGGCGCCAGTCCTCCCCCCGCCAGCACACGTCCAGGGCGACGAGGCGATCCCCCTGGCGCTCCACCGCCTCCAACCGGGCCAGAGGCCACCAGCTCAGTCGCGCTTCCCGCTCTACCCAGCCCCGCAGGATCGCCTCCGCCGTGGCGGGCCGATAGCCGAAGCAGCTGACCCAGTTGTGATCCAGCCCCCCCGGCGTCCCGGCGGCCAGGGCGCGCAACAACGCCCCCCACAGACCGGTCTGCCAAGGGGAGAGTTCGTTGCCGTCCGGGCAGCAGACGCCCGCCGCGCTCACCATCCCCCCCAGCCAGGGGCCTGGCGTGAGCAGCACGGTGTCCACCCCGCTCCGGGCCGCCTGCAGGGCGGCGGCCACCCCCCCGGTTCCGCCTCCCCAGACGACGACGGACACCGTTCGCTGAAGGGCGCTCATGGCGTCTGAGGGCCGGGAGCGGCGTCAGCGGAGGCCGGGCTCTCCCGCCGCTCCTCCAGGCTGGTGAGACACCGCAGCCGCAGGCCGACGAGCTGCTCGTAGAGCGGGTTGATCTTGCACATGGGAGGGATGTGCACCAGTTTGTGTCCGAACAGCCTCACATCCCGCTCGAAGGGGCACTGGGCGGGAATGAGGCGCACCAGAAACCTTGCGACGGCCGGATCCACCGGATCCAGCTCATCCAGCCAAGCCTTGAGCCCTTCGAGGAGGCCGACGTTTCCATCGCTGTCGCAACAGGTGTCGGGCAGGGCGGCCAGCAGCGCTTCCCCCACCTTCAACGCCTCGCTCCACTGGCGCAGCAGCGCCATCTCCGGCGGACTCAGATGACCATCGGCCAGGGCGACCACGACGGCGGAGCGCAGAAAGGCCTCCGCCAGAGGGGTCGCCGGGCCGAAGCGATGGACCAGGGCTTCGGCGCCGGGCAGGGGCAACGCTTCCCAACGGGCCCCCGACAGCTCCAGGCGCAGCTCCTCCGTGAGGACGCGCTCCTCGGCGGGGGAGAAATCGCCATCGGCGAGAGCCAGATGGTGGAGAGCGCCGAGCCACAGCTGACGACGGGCCAGATCCGCTGAGCGGTCCCGAGCGGAGCCAGGGGGGGAGGAAGGATCAGTCATGGGGGAGAGCGGTGAGCCTGGCGGGAGGCGGAAGAGGGCATGCGGAGGGACGACGAAGGGCGCCGGGGAGTCCGCTGGCTAGGATCCGCCCCAACCAGGGCTGGACCGCCGAGCCGAACCGGCGACATCGGCGCCACTGAATCCGCGCCGTTTCCATACGCGCCACCCCATTCGCGCCAGTGCGCCGCGCCACCGATCCCAGCCCCAGCGATGCCCTTCACTCTCACCACTCCCCTCTACTACGTCAACGACAAACCCCATCTGGGGAGCACCTACACCACGCTGGCCTGTGACGCCATCGCCCGCTATCAGCGCTTGCGGGGTCAACCGGTGGTGTTCATCACAGGGACGGATGAGCACGGGCTGAAAATTCAACGCACGGCGGACGCCAAGGCGCTCGCGCCACTGGACTTTTGCGATCGCAACAGCGAGAGCTTTCGCGATCTCTGGACCCGCTGGGGGATCAGCCACGATCGGTTCATCCGCACCACAACCCCCGCCCATCGCGCCCTGGTCGAGCGGTTCTTCGCCCGCGTCGAGGCCAAGGGCGATGTGGTGGAAAAGCGCCAGCAGGGCTGGTATTGCGTGGCCTGCGAGGAATTCAAGGACGATCCCGCCAGCGCCAGCTCCCCCAGCTGTCCGATTCACCAGCGCCCCCTGGAATGGCGTGATGAACCCAATCTCTTCTTTCGGCTGTCCCACTACCAGCAACCGATCGAAGAGCTGGTGCGGCGCGAAGGGTTCATTGCCCCCGCGTCACGCCAGCGGGAAGTGGAAAACTTCGTTGCCGGTGGCTTGCGGGACTTCTCGATCTCAAGGGTGAATCTCCCCTGGGGCATACCCGTCCCCGGCCATCCTGGTCACACGTTTTATGTCTGGTTTGACGCCCTCCTCGGCTATCTTTCCGCCCTCCTCGACCCCGAGGCTCCGGTGGATCTCGATCAACTCGCCTCCCGCGGCTGGCCCGCCCAGCTCCATGTGATCGGCAAGGACATCCTTCGCTTTCACGCGGTCTTCTGGCCAGCCATGCTGCTGTCCGCCGATCTGCCCCTGCCGGAGAGGGTGTTTGGCCATGGCTTCCTTACCCGGGAGGGCCAGAAGATGGGCAAAACCCTCGGCAATGTGCTCGATCCGGAGGTCTTGCTGGAGCGCTGCGGCAGGGATGCCGTGCGCTGGTATCTCCTGCGCGACATTCCCTTCGGCGAGGACGGCGACTTTCAACAGAAGCGCTTCTGCGATCTCGTCAACAACGATCTGGCCAACACGATCGGCAACCTTCTCAACCGCAGCGTCTCCATGGCCCGCAAGTGGTTCGCGGGGGGAGTCCCCCCGCGCGGCGAGGCGGCCTCCGCCGACCATCCCCTGGCCGTGGCCTCCCTGAACGCCTCCGCCCGCGTGGATCAGGCCATGGAGGCTCTTGATTTTCGCCGCGCCGCCGAAGCCGTGCTGGGCCTGGCGGAAACGGCCAATGGTTATCTGAACGTGCAGGCCCCCTGGACCCGGATGAAGCAGCCCGGCCAGGACGCCAGCGTCGGGGCAGACCTCTACGGGGTGCTGGAGAGCTGCCGCTGGATCGGCGTCCTCCTGACGCCCTTGCTCCCCGACCTCTCCAGTCGGGTCCTGGCCCAGCTGGCCTGCGCCCCCCTTCCCTGCGACTCCCTCTGGCCGGCCACCAGCGAGGCGGCGACCGCCCTGGCCGCGGCGGAGACCGCGCGGACAGCCTGGGAGGCGGCGCGGCGCTGGGGCGTGCTGCCGAGCTCGGCCCCACTTCCGGAGGCCAGTCCGGTGATGCAACGGTTGGAGGTCCTCGACCCCCTGTGAAGCGCTTTCCTCGTCGGCCCTCAGCGCCAGGGAGACGCGCCCCGGCCGTCACACGGGGCGGCCATCTGCTCCTCCTGTCCCTCCTGCTGGTTGCCCAGGGCTGTGGCCGCCCTCTGACGGAGGCCTCCGAAGAGAGCGCCCCTCCCTTTTCCTTCCGCAGCCTCGACCTGCAGCAGCGCACCAAAGAGGGTCTGCCGGCGTGGACGCTCAAGAGTCCGGAAGCCCGCTACAACATCCGCAGCGGCGTGGCCCGGGCTCTGCGCCCCGAGGGAGTGATCTTTGTCAAGGGCCAGCCCCTTTATCGGCTGGCGGCCACCACGGGCACCGTGGTCAACGATGGTGCCGTGATCCTCCTGGAGGGAGTGATCCGCCTGCAGCGACTGGGGCCCAACCCGCTGGTGGTCGAGGCCGATCGAGCGTTGTGGATCCCTGGCGCGTCGCTGATGCGCTTCGATCTCGCCCCCGCCGTGCGGGATGAGCGCAACCGCGTGACCTCCAAAATCGCCCTTCTGCATCTGGATCGTGACCTGCTGGAACTGCGCGGGACGCCACGGCTGGAGCGCTGGAGCCGGCCCACGCCATTGAGCGCCAAGCCGGACGCGAACCGGCTGGAGATGGTGGGCACGGCGAGGGCGGTGGACTGGCAACCCGGCAAGGGCAGCCTGCTCGGCGAGGGGCCTGTGACGATTCGGCGCCGCCCTCCTGGACGGTCCCCCAAGGAGGCCCCGCAGGTTGTGACCGCCTCGCGCCTCGAGGGCAACACGCTGCGACAGCTCTACACCCTGCGGGGACCGGTGGCGATGAACGATCCGGTGGACGCCAGCTGGTTCCGCGGTGGAGCGCTCACCGTCGATGCCAAAGAACAGTCGCTGAGCACCGCCGCGCCCTTTGAGGGGCAGCGCGGGGCGTTGCAAGCCCGGGGAGAGGAGCTGCGGCTCGACGGAGCGTCCACCACCGCCACCATCCCTCGCGCCTGCCAATTGCGGCAGGGCGGCGATGGCGTGAGCGCCCAGCGCTGTCAATGGAATTGGTCCAGCCAGGCCGTGGAGGCTGAGGGCGACGTGCGGTTTCAACGCCAGGCCAATCAACAGCTCACCCGGGCCGAGCGGATCACGGGGCAACTGGGCACCGGAGGGAGCATCACCGCCACCACCCCGGGCGGCAGGGTGATCACGCGGGTGCGGGTGCCCCCTCCGGCGAAGGGTCCGTCCCGTCCGCGGGTGCCCGCCAAGCCGGAGCCCATTGTGTTCTGAGCTTGCGGGCCCAGCCCTCGATCCAGCGCAGATCCGCTTCGCTGAAACAACGCGCCGACCAGCCGCCGAGCAGCAGAACGCCGTGCTCGCCCACCGGTTGGACCACCACCGCCGGCAATCCCGGCAGCAGGCTGTCGAACTCTCCGCGCCCGGGATAGGGGCGCAAGTCCACCAGGGAGATGGCCCTCTGGCGGCTGCTGGCCTGGCGGCAGATGGCCCCGGGAGCGAAGGCGTCCGGACGCGGCCGGTCGCCAGGCAACACGCCACGTCTCAAGATGGTGCGGCGGCCATCGTGCAGCAGCAGGGTGGCGGCAGGGGTGGCGGAGAGCAGCATGGCGCTGCCCCACCCCAGCTCCCGCACCAAATCCTCCGGCAGCCCCTCCACCAGCTCGCAGCCTTCCTCTCCGTCGAGCGCGGTCCGAGCCGCCGCCTCGGGCACCACCCGCTGCCAAAGGGCGGCAATGACCATCAACACCACGGCCAGCAGGCTGGCGAGCACCGAGGCCCGCTCCAGGGAGGGGTCGAGGCTGGGGGCGGTGAGCTGGTTGGCCACGGCCACCACGAGTCCCAGCAGGCCGACGACCAGCACAATCCGAGCAGGCAGGGAAGCGGGCATGACACGGCAGGGAGCTGGTGAAGAAATCATCCGCCGCCCGCAGGGGCAGGTGTGGCCCCTGCACGTCAGACTGGAATCCTTCGATCGGTCTGAGCCTGCCGTGATTCCTCCAGTCCTCAACGGTGCGCCCGCCTGGCTCACCCGCCCCCTGGCCCGTTGGAGGGGGGGGATCCTCGCCACGGTCCTGGCCCTGCTGGTGATGGGCGTCGCGGCCAGCCCGGCGGTGGCGGTCTCGGCGGAGGATTTTCCCGCCCAGGCGCCCCCTGAGCATGTGCTGGATGGCGCCGCGGTGCTCTCTCGCGCCAGCTCCCAAGAGCTGGAGCGTCTGCTGGCCGGCTTCAGCGACGAGCGGGTGGATGCCCGTCTGATCACGGTCAGTCGAGTGGACGATGACCTCAACCTTCAACAGCTGGGGGAGACCCTTCTGACCCGCTGGCAGCCCGCCGAGAGCGGACGGGACGGTTCCTCGGAGCCACTGCTGCTCCTCCTCATCGACAGCCAGACCCGCGCAACTGCGGTCGTCGCCTCCTCCGGCCTGGGGGGGAGGTTGCCGGCGGAGCTGCTGAGAAGCACGGCGGACACCACCATGGCGCTGCCCTTGCGGTCCGCTGATCGCTATCGCCAAGCCAGCCTCGATGCCCTCACCCGCCTGGGGGCGGTGCTCCGCGGTGGGGAGGACCCGGGGGAACCGGCGCAGGAGGAAGCCCAGGCCCTGGCGAGCAACATCCCCAGCCGGGAAGAAACGCGGGACAGCAAGGCCTTCACCTGGGTGGTGGTGCTCCTCGTCGTCGGCACGGTGGTGCCGATGGCCACCTGGTGGGTCTTCTCCCGTTAAGACCATCATGGGATTTCGCGACTGGGTGAGCCGTCTGGGGAGTGCCAAATCCCTTGACATCAGCAGTGATCTGGAGCGTGGCTATGAGGCGGCGCTGCTGATTCAGAGCATTGAGTTGGAGTACTACCAGGACCGCCCTGTACGGCCAGAAATCGAGCTGCGCATTCCCAGGGCCATGCAGGCTCAGGTCTTGCGTCGTTTTCGGGCCGCCCTCCAGGTGTGCCAGCAATCCCTGCAGTCGATCCAGCCCTATCGCCAGGAGCTCAGCGGCCAGGAAATGCGCCAGCTGCAACTCCTTGAGGGCGTCACCGACCGCTACGCCACCTCCAGGGAGCTTCTGCCCACCCTGAGTCGCAGCCCGGAAATTCTCCCCCGCAGCCTGTTGGGCGTGGTGGATCAAGTGCGTCAGCGCTTGGATCCTGAGGCGGAGGCCAGCATGATCGCCGGCTTTCGTCGGCGACGCGATTCCACCCTGGTGGCGTTGCGCATCCTGCTGCTGTTGATTTTGGTGCCAATCCTGGTGCAGCAGATCAGTCGCACCTGGATCGTCTCGCCGCTGGTGGATCGCTTCTCTCCTGACACCCCATTCCTGAGCTACCCCAAGCCGAAACTGGAGGAGCGCGCCGTGGAACGGCTCCGTGTTTACCAAGCGGAGATCGAGTTTGATCATCTCCTCCATAACCAGCCCCTGCCCTCGAGCGAAGAACTGCAGCAGAAGCTGCAAGTGCGTGCCCAAGAGCTCAAGGATGAAGCGGATCGGGAAAGCACAAATGCGGTGAAGAATGTTTTTGCTGATGTGTTTGGATTGATCGGCTTCGTTGGCGTTTGCTTCTTTGGTCAACGGGACATCCAGGTATTTCGCGGCTTTCTCGACGAGCTGGTCTATGGCTTGAGCGATAGCGCAAAAGCGTTTGCCATCATTCTGTTCACGGATATTTTTGTCGGCTTTCACAGCCCCGAAGGCTGGACGGTTTTGCTCGGTGGTGTCGCCGACCATCTCGGCCTGCCGGCGAGGGAAAATTTCATCCTCCTCTTCATCGCCACCTTCCCTGTGGTTCTGGCCACGATTTTCAAATACTGGATTTTCCGCTATCTCAATCGTGTGTCTCCCTCCTCGGTGGCCACCTTGCGCAACATGCAGGGAGGGGGTTGAGTTTTGAACGGCGATTCACACCCTGGCTTGATCCTGGTCAGCGGTCCAGCGGCCAGTGGCAAGAGCCGCTGGGCCGAACATCTGGTCCAGCGGAGCGGGCGAGCGGTCGTCGTGATGGCCACCGGACCCGATCGTCCCGACGATGTGTCCTGGCAACAGCGCCTGGAGCGGCATCGGCAGCGGCGCCCACCCTCCTGGCGAACCATGGAAGTGGGCGGGGCGCTCAGCCCCGCCCTTCAAGCCTTGAAGGCTGAAGAGGTGGCGCTGGTGGATTCGCTCGGCACCTGGGTGGCGGCGCATCTGGACACCGCCACCGCCGAGTGGGAGCGGGAGCTGGCCAACCTGCTGGCGGCCCTGCGAGCCAGCCGGGCCGCGGTGGTGCTCGTCAGCGAGGAAACGGGTTGGGGCGTCGTGCCGATGACCGAGGCCGGCGGGCGTTTCCGCGATCGACTTGGGGACCTGCAACAACGGTTGACACCGCTCTGCGCGACGTCCTGGCTGGTGCTGCAGGGCCGGGCGGTCAACCTGAGCCAGCTCGGGGTTCTCGTTCCTCAAGAGCCCGCAAGTCACCGGCCGGATCTTGGACGCTGAGGTTCCATGCCCCGGGTCGTGCTGTTCCAGCCCCAGATTCCTCCCAACACGGGCAACGTCGCCCGCATCTGTGCCGCCACGGGCCTTGAGCTTCATCTGATCGATCCCCTGGGGTTTTCACTCAGCGACCGCCATCTCCGGCGGGCAGGTCTGGACTACTGGCCGCTGGTCCGCCTGCGGCGGCATGCGGACACCGACGCCTTTCTCGCCCATCGCCGGGGGGAAGGCGGCCGCCTGCTCGCTCTGAGCAGCCACGCCAGCCAGCCCTACACCACCTGCCGTTTTCAGACGGGTGACTGGTTGCTGTTTGGTCGGGAAACCGATGGGCTCAGCCCCACCCTGCTGGAGGCCGCTGACGCGCGGTTGACGATTCCGATGCCCTGCTCCCGACAGGCTGTTCCTGGTGGCGTCAGGAGTCTCAATCTGTCAGTGTCGGTGGGCGTGGTGGTGTTTGAAGCTCTGCGGCAACTGGGCTGAGACCCTGTCTCAACGCGTCAAGGCTTGACAAAGTTTAAAAATGTCGCTACATTCTGCCGAACTTTGTTTTTTTTGCTCAAGTTGGCAATCGCCAGCACAAGCAATTCAGTCAAAACCATTTCCTTTCCAAGGTCAAACCATCCGCCTGCATTGACATGCTTTTTAATCGTCGCATTTTCACGGCTCTGCTCTGTATGCCCGTGGCTCTGCCACTGACTGCGGCCATCGCCACTGATCTGCGCGAGAGCACTCGGGCGGACGACCTCTTTGCCGCCCTCCGTGGCATCGAGAGAGACGCCTCGGCCTCCCCGGCGGGGGAGATGCCGTCGACCAAGCCATCCACCACCACCACCGTGGAGCGGGAGGCCAGTGTCAACTCCCCCGGCCTGGTTCGCTTCGGGGACACCTTGGAGGGCATCGCCCAGCGTTACAACCTTTCCGTGGACCAGTTGATGCGGCTGAATCCCGAGCTGCGTCAAACACCTCTGGTCGTCGGCCGCCGTTTGCGCATTCCCTCCGGTGCCGCAACCCCGCGGGTCCAAACCCTCCTTAGTCTCAGGCCCACTACCAGTGGTGGCGTCGGTTGGCCCGACACCCCCGAATATTCCCCCTCAGAAACACAACCCGGCCCGAGCCGTCGCTGGCTTTGGCCCGCCCGTGGCGTCTTCACCTCTCCCTATGGTTGGCGTTGGGGCCGCATGCACAAAGGAATCGACATCGCCAACAGCGTGGGCACGCCCATCCTTGCGGCCCAGAGCGGTCGTGTCACCTTTGCCGGTTGGGACGATGGCGGCTACGGCTATCTGGTGGAGATCAGCCACGAGGACGGCTCTCGCAGTCTCTACGCCCATCACAGCCGCATTCTCGTTCAAGTCGGAGAGGAGGTCGTCCAAGGTCAGCAGATCGGCCTGATGGGAAGCACAGGACGGAGCACAGGCCCCCACCTCCACTTTGAAATTCACGCCCCGGGTCTTGGGGCCATCAACCCGATGCAATTGCTGCGTCCCTCAGCCTGAGGGCGGTCCAATTCCAACGGGCCGAGCGATCTCCGCGTCCAGGGCCCGTCCCCCTCCCCTTGTCCGCCGATGGTTCCGCCCTCCGGCCCTCGGCCTGTGATCCCTTACAGTCTGTTCATCAGGCTCGGTAGCTCAGCTGGTTAGAGCGTGGGATTCATAACCCCAAGGTCGGGAGTTCAAGTCTCCCCCGAGTCATTTTCTCCAATTCCATCCTGGTTGGTCTTCCTCTGTCCTGACGGATGGACGACCCAGCCCTGGCCCTCCCGATGAGCCCGCCCTCTCCAGGGTGGGTGATTCCGACGCCCTGATCCATCGGACGGGACTCAGTGACCCTGTTGTCATGGCTTCCAAGCCCGACTCAGCGCATTTCAATGGCCCGAAGCCGATCACGGAAGCTCGTGCTGTCCATGGCTTGCCCCTCTCCTGGAGAGCCGTCCGCCGCCACCGACGGGCGCGCCGGCTTGGCGGCGCCGCTGGCTCCCCTCACCTCCACCGGCACCCGATAGGAGGAGCCTCGCCGCGAAATGCCCAGATTGATTTCGCCACCAGGATGGCGGGCGATGGGTTGGGCGTTGAGCTCGGCACGCACCTGATTGAGGAGGCGGAAGTGGCTGGTGGTGCTGTATTTGCGAAGCACCGTGGGATCCCAGGCCATGGGAGAAAAACAAGGATTCCTCAGCCTATGCCCTGGACAGGGGGGCACTCGCAAAGTTCTGTGATAGATTTTAATCGTTCAACTGGAAGTCGGTCCGACTTCGCGTACGCTGCTTCACTTGCGGTCTGATGCGTGTGGTCGGCGCCCTTGAACCGTTCCTCCCCTCAACTGTCATTCCCCATGTCCAGGCTTGTCGGTCTGCCAGCTCCAGATTTCACCGCCACCGCCGTGGTTGACCAGGAGTTCAAGGAGATCACCCTGTCGCACTATCGCGGCAAGTACGTTGTTCTCTTCTTCTACCCCCTCGATTTCACCTTCGTCTGCCCGACGGAAATCACTGCCTTCAGTGATCGCCACGCTGACTTCTCCAGCCGCAACACTGAGGTGATCGGCGTGTCTGTTGACAGCCAATTCAGCCATCTGGCGTGGGTCCAGACCGATCGCAAGAATGGCGGTCTTGGCGATATCGCCTATCCTTTGGTCGCCGATTTGAAAAAAGAAATCGCTCGTGCCTACGGCGTTCTTGACGAAGATGCAGGTATCGCTTTGCGCGGTCTATTCATCATCGATCCCGAAGGTGTGATCATGCACAGCACCATCAACAATCTCCCCGTCGGCCGCAGTGTCGATGAAACCCTGCGAGTCCTGCAAGCCTTCCGGTACGTGCAATCCCATCCCGACGAGGTTTGCCCCGCCAACTGGACCCCTGGAGACAAGACCATGAATCCCGATCCGGTGAAGAGCAAAGACTTCTTCGCCGCCATCGGCTGATCCTGCGTCATCGCCTCCTCGGGGCCCCTGCGGGGGCCCTTTTTTGTGCCTTGTTTTCGCCGGGATGGTCGCTTTCCGCGGTCGTCGTTCCCGACACGGGAATGACATGGCTTCCGCTGCGCTTCCCAGCAACGCCAATGGTCCTCTCGCAGGCCTCAACCTCTTCCGAGGGACGCAAGAAGAGGACGACCGTCCACCCCACCCAGGAGGGGATCACAGGCTCGCTCGGGATGGGGCATCAACCCGAGGACATTGCCGCGTTCATTGCAGACCCCCGCCACATCGCCCGCAGAACCATTCGGATTGTCGTGATATCGCAGCACCACCTGGCCGCCCTCCCTCAGGCGGTGCAATGTTGAGGCATCCACCTGATACCGGCCCTCCCCGTGGGCGATGGGCAATGCAATGGTGGCTCCCTCGCTGTAGCCCCGCAGCCAGCCACAACATCCGGGACTGACCTCCAGAACGGCCGGCTCGCAGCGAAAGTGCAGGTCGCGATTGCGGGTCAGGGCCCCGGGGAGGAGCCCCATTTCGGTGAGCACCTGAAATCCATTGCAGATCCCCAGCACCGGGCCGCCCGCCAGGGCAAACCGGCGCACCTCCTCCAGGATGGGTGCAAACCGGGCGATGGCGCCACAGCGGAGATAGTCGCCGTAGCTGAAGCCTCCGGGCAGGATCACAGCCTCCACCCCGGCCAGGTCCCGCTCCTCATGCCAGAGGAAGCGGGTCGGCCGCCGCAGGCAGCCCTCCATGGCCCAGCGCAGATCCCGATCGCAGTTCGAGCCGGGGAACACCACGATGCCGATGGTCATGCCGGCTCCGGGGCCTCCGCCACATCAAGGGTCCAGTCTTCGATCACAGGGTTGGCCAGCAGACGATCGCTGAGCAGCTCCAGTTGGTTTTGGGCGCTGCCGCGGTCCGGGGCTTCCAGCTCCACCTCGATCGCCTTGCCGATTCGCAAGCGTTGGATGCCGGACACTCCGAGGCGCGCCGCGGCGGCGCGAGTGGCTTCCCCGGCGGGATCCAGCACGGACGGTCGCAGGGACACCTGGACCCGGGCACGAAAAAGAGGCACCAGCCGCACGGCAACCTCCCAATCTTCGCAGCCCATCAGGACCAAGGCGCGGATCGCCCTCGTCCTCCTGGCGCTGACGCTGTGGATCGGTTGGTCCCCGCTCAGCCCCTCCGCCCGTGCGCAAGGGGAGGTCACTCCTCGCTGGGAGAAGGATGGCAGCCTCTGCTGGAACGGGGTGTGCGTTCGGGGAGACATCCCCCTGGACTGAACACCCTCCCTGTCAGGTCTTCAATGCGCGCCAGGCGCGGGGGCGACCTCGCGCTCCCCTCTCCTCGGGGGCTCCATGGCGGCGTCGGGCCAGAGGGAGGAGCTGGCCGACCGCAGGGCCTCCAGCTGAGAGGCGGGCACCAGCGCCACCAGTTCCAGGGCGGGGCAGTCGGGATCCGGGTTGGCCAGCCCCTCGTACCAGCCCTCCAGGCGAGGACCGACGGCCTGCACCTGCAGCGCCAGTCGTTTTCCAGGCTCTTGCAGGCGGCCCTTGAGGCGAAGCACCGGTTGACGCCGCAGCAGGTCGCGCAGGGCGGATTCGACCTCTTGGCGTCCAAGGGCCCCCCAACGGCGCAGCACCAGGGACGCCATCGCGACGTGCCCATGGTCGTGGTCGTGGTCGTCGAACGGATCGGGCCCGGCGCCGGCGCCTCCCCCCTCCAGCTCCGCCCGCTCCCCGGACGGCTCCTGGCCGCCACCCAACAGCAGAGCCACGGGCAGGACGCCCCGCGCCATCGGCAGAACAGGAGTGCCGGCTCGCACCTTGGCGCGCAACCCGGCCATGACGGCCTCCAGGGCGGTGGAGTCCACCGTGTCGGCCCGGCTCACCGCCACCACATCGGCCAGCTCCAGCTGCTCCTCGAACAGCTCCTCCAAGGCGTTGAGGTGGTCCAAGCTGGGATCCGCTTGACGTTGCCGCTCCACGGCGGCCCCATCGCCGACCACATGGCCGGCGGCCAGAGCCTCCCCGTCCACCACCGTCACCACCGCATGCACCCGGGTGCGGGAGCGCACTGCGGGCCACTGGAAGGCGGCCACCAAGGGCTCGGGCAGGGCCAGACCACTGGTTTCGACCACCAGGCCATCCAGCCTGTCGGCGCGCTCAAGCAGGCGTTCCATAGTGGGCAGGAAGTCGTCCTGCACGGTGCAGCAGAGGCAGCCGTTGGTGAGTTCCACCAGGCGATCCCGCCGTTCCTCCTCGGGACAGAAACCGCAATGGGAGAGGAGCTCGGCATCGATGCCCACATCGCCGAACTCATTGACGATGACCGCCAGCCGCTGGCCGCTCTTCAGCAGGAGGTGACGCAACAACGTGGTCTTGCCCGCGCCCAGGAAGCCCGTCACCACCGTCACCGGCAGGCGAGCGGAGGGAGAAAGGGTCATCTCAGGACACCAGCGCCGACCAGGTCCAGGCCGCGCCACACCCCACCAGGGCCGCGCCGATGAAGGCCCGGCGCTGGGGGCTGAGACGATCCGCCAAGGAGCGGAGCAAGGTGAACGCCAGCAGCAGCAGGGTGCCCTGGCTCAGCAGGAGGCCCAGCCCATAGAAGGCCAGGGGACCCTGGCTCCAGCCGATCACTGCGGCGCTGAGCACGTAGCCATGAAGTGCGATGGCCGGCAGCAGAAGCCCCTTGGGCCACCGCTGAAACCAGATCAGGCCGACCAGCACCAGGGTGAGGGCCACGGCCGCCTCGGCCAGGGGCAGTCCGGGCAGGAGCAGCCCCGCGACGCTGCCCGCGAGCGCCGAGGCCAGCAGGGCCATCAGCCAGGGAGCCCGCTGGCGAAGCCCGACCAAGGAGAGGGCGCAAAGAAACAACAGATGATCGGGACCGAGGATCGGATGCGCCAGGCCGCTGAGGAAGCCCGTCAAGGGAGAGGGCGCCATCCGGGTGAGATCCATCAGATGGTGGGCCAGAGCGGGGGCGGCGACGGCCAGGGTCACAAGCAGCGCGGACAGACCGGCGCCGAAGGGAAGCCGCCAGGACCCGGGTCTCGGCGACAGGAAATGCGTCATGGTTGGGGGGCCGGTCCTCGCCGGGCTGGATGGGAAGGGCATCGGCGGGCGTTCTGACTGGGTCGTTGAGCGACCTTCACAGCTGCGGGACAGTGTCGGACTCCGGAGGGGGGCTCCGTGCACCGATCTTTCCCCGTTTCCTCCATGGGCTGATCCCCCACGGAACCGATGGTGGGCAATTTACTCAGGCCGGCTCAATCACACTCCAGGCTGTCACGCGTCGCCACCCCCGTCTCGGGGTGGACCCCCTCCGCGCGGCCACAGAGGGAGCGTCTCTGGGAGCGATCGAGCACGGCGCCACTGAAGTCCGCATTGGCGATGCGCGCGTCGGTGAAGCGGCTCTGCAGCAGCATCGCGTCCCGCAGCAACGCGCCCCGCAGATCCGCGCCGTCCAACCGGCTGGCGAAAACGACGGCGTCCTGGAGATCCACCGCCTGGAGATCCGCCCCCTTCAGATTGCTGCCATTGAAGACGGCTCCCCGCAAATCCGACCCGTGGAAATCCACTCCCGCGAGGTCCGATTTGAGAAATTCCCGCTGGCGCAGATTGCGACCGTGCATGTCCGGCTCGATTTGCTGCAGGGCCCTCTGTCCCCGCAATTCCGGAGCGGTGATCGCCAGCGCCTCCCGTGGTCCGCCCACCGCCACAAGGCCGAGCATGGCGACCAGCAGACTCAAGGGGGCGACCCGCGCCCATCCGCCTTGAAAGGGCCGTGACATCAGAAGCCACAGACTGGAGAGCCGGGTGACAACGGCGCCAAGCCCTGGCCAGCGCGCCGTTCGGCTTCCTCGGGAGCCTTCCGGCGACAGGGTGACGGTCATGGTGCCCCCTTTGGCGGACTCGGTGGTCATGGCTCCAGCCTTACGCTTCGGGCACAAGTTATGGCAGCCATGGCCATGTCGTTGCGGGTGGTGGTCCCTCCCCATCCCCTGATCGCCCACTGGCTCACCCTCCTGCGGGACAGCGCCACACCCTCGCCACTGTTTGCCACCGCCATGGGGGAGCTGGGTCGCTGGCTCACCTACGAGGCCCTTCGCGACTGGCTCCCCCATCGAAGCGTGACGATTGAGACCCCCGGGGGTCCCTGTGAGGGATCCATCGTCGATCCGTCCATTCCGCTGCTGGCCATTCCTGTTCTGCGCGGTGGCCTGGGACTTTGGGAGGGGGCGAGGGCCGTGGTGCCATCGGCCCGGATCTGCCATGTGGGCATTGACGCCCCACCCCATGGGGCGGCCCATTGGTATCTGGATGATCTGCCCGCCACGATCGGGGACCGCGTCGGCGTGCTCGCCTGGCTCCCCCAGCTCGCCACCGGCCGCACTCTTCTGGCGCTCCTCGAACGCCTGGCCGACGCGGGGGTCCAGGGCCCCCGCCTGCGGGTGATCACCACCGTGGCGGCGGCCCCAGGCCTGAAGGTGGTGGGTGAGGCCTTCCCGGAACTCACGCTTTATGCGGCGTGCATCGACCCCGATCTGAGCGAAGAGGGGAAGATCCTTCCAGGCTTTGGCGATCCCGCCGCCCGTCTCTACGGACACGCCACTCCGGAAGCGGAATCCGCTTGAGCCCTTTAAGGTGAGAAGATCGGCCCTTAGTGCCTTCTCCCATGGCAGACCCTCACCGCCAGGCCTCCGCTTCCTCTGGAGGAGTCTTCACGGCGGCCGCTCTGGGGGTGTTGGCTGGCGCCGGTGGCTTCGCCTGGTGGCTGTGGCGCCAAAGCCGCCATCGCGCGTCGTCCTCCGCCTCAAAGGTCCTGACGGATCAGCAGGCTTCCGAACGGCAGGCTCTGCCAGATCGCGTACAACAACTCAACCAGGCCATCGAGGAGGTGCGGCGCCAGTTGGAATCACTTCCGTCTCAGCCTTGACTCCAGTTTCAGCCCGGAAACGTCTTTGCTGGCGATGAAATCTTGAAGGTCCTGTTCTCTCCAAATTTTTCCTGTAGAGCCCGCACTGGAAGCCACCCGACCCCACCGACCCCTCAGTAGGGTCGAGGGGTCTGAGCAGACCGCCATGTTGCGTTCCGACGCCATCACCAAGGGGATCCAACGTTCTCCCAATCGGGCCATGTTGCGGGCCGTGGGCTTTGGAGATGAGGATTTCGGCAAGCCGATCATCGGCATTGCCAATGGCTACAGCACCATCACCCCCTGCAACGTGGGGCTGAACGATTTGGCGCGACGCGCCGAGGAAGCCACGCGCGGCGCTGGTGGCATGCCGCAATTGTTCGGCACGATCACCGTCAGCGACGGGATATCCATGGGGACAGAGGGGATGAAGTATTCCCTGGTCTCACGGGAAGTCATCGCCGATGCGATTGAAACCGCCTGCAACGCCCAAAGCATGGATGGTGTTCTGGCGATCGGTGGTTGCGACAAAAACATGCCAGGGGCCATGCTGGCTATTGCTCGCATGAACATCCCAGCCATCTTTGTTTATGGAGGTACGATCAAACCAGGAAAACTTGATGGGCACGATCTGACCGTCGTCAGTTCTTTTGAAGCCGTGGGTCAGATCACCGCCAAAAAAATCAATGAGGCGGAACTGCTCGCCATTGAAAAGAATGCTTGCCCTGGAGCCGGAAGCTGCGGGGGCATGTTCACAGCCAACACCATGAGCTCCGTGATTGAGTCCATGGGCTTGAGCCTGCCTGGAAGTTCGACGATGGCGGCAGAAGATCCTGAAAAGTCCGACAGCGCCGCCCGTTCAGCGGAAGTGCTGGTTCAGGCGATCAAGGCCAATATCCGGCCCCTTGATTTGCTCACCCGCGAAGCGTTTGAAAATGCCATCAGCGTCATCATGGCGGTGGGTGGCTCCACCAATGCGGTGTTGCACCTCCTCGCCATCGCGCGCACAGCTGGCGTGCCTCTGGTGATCGATGATTTTGAAACCATCCGGCAACGCGTTCCTGTCTTCTGCGATTTGAAGCCCAGCGGACGCTTCGTCACCGTCGACTTGCATCAGGCCGGAGGCATTCCCCAGGTGATGAAACTCTTGTTGGATGCGGGCTTGCTTCATGGCGACTGCCGCACCATTGAGGGTCGCACGTTGCGGGAGGTGCTGGCTTCCGTTCCCTCCGTCCCCCCGTCAGGGCAAGACGTGATCCGCCCCCTCAGCCATCCGCTTTACGCCAAGGGGCACCTGGCCATCCTGAAGGGCAACCTGGCCCAAGAGGGGGCGGTGGCCAAGATCAGTGGCGTCAAAAAGCCAGTTCTCACTGGCCCGGCCAGGGTCTTTGAGAGCGAGGAGAGCTGTTTGGAAGCGATTCTGGACGGTCGGATCCAGGCGAATGACGTCGTGGTGATCCGCAATGAGGGTCCTGTGGGCGGGCCGGGGATGCGGGAGATGCTCGCGCCCACCTCCGCCATCGTCGGACAGGGATTGGGGGAGTCGGTGGCGCTGATCACCGATGGCCGCTTCTCCGGTGGCACCTACGGCCTGGTGGTGGGCCATGTGGCGCCGGAAGCGGCCGTCGGCGGCACCATCGCCCTGGTGAAAGACGGTGACAGCATCACGGTGGATGCGGAGCGACTTCTGCTCCAGTTGAACGTGGAGGAGGAGGAGCTGGCCCGACGCCGCGCCGTCTGGACCCCGCCCACGCCCCGCTACCGCACCGGCGTGCTCGGCAAGTTCGCCCGTCAGGTCAGCTCCAGCAGTCAGGGGGCGGTCACCGACCAGCCTCCGACCTGAGCGGAGCCAGTAAGGCCCGCAGGCGGCGGGCCAACGCCTCCAACGGGGTTCCGTCCGGCGGACATGGGCACCGCTCCCCCGTCGCCGTCATCCAGAGTGGATGACTTCCTTGCCACAGCATGGGTCGGTGGTCATCATTCCGCCAGGCCAGGGTGAGATGGAGATCCTCGCCGCTGCGAAAGATCTCCAGGTCCAGATCCTGATCCCGCAGACGCTCACCCTCGGCGGAGCGCGCCTCCAGTCTCAAACTGCAGTCCTCATCGTCGGCGCTGGAGACCAGCACAACACCGTGACGCAGCGGTTTGCGACAGAGGTCGGCGGCGGCGGCCACCAGACGGCTCAGATCGGTGTTGCTGGCGTCAGGCCAAGGCATGGATCCCATGGAGCCGCAGATGGATCGGCCCGGCCCGAAAACCAGGATTGGGCCCGCCGTCATCGCTGAAGCGGGAGTGGAGCACTTGCAGCCGGGTGATTCGGCTGATGTCCAAGCGCAAGGGCAAGCCCAGGGGGAGGCGATCGAGCGGCTGGGCTCGCAAGGAGGGGATGAGTTCAGCGAAGGGAAGGGCAACGCGACTCACCCCCTCCACCTCCGTGCTGAATTCCTTCACCCAGCGCAAACCTCCGGGAATCATCTCTGTGAGGCCCCCCACGCCATCGGCGCAGGCGACGGCCAGCTTGAAGCGGCGGCCCTCTCCCCGCAAGCTGAGCTCCAGCCCGCGAGCGGAGGAGAGGTCCAGGGGCGGGGAAAACAACGGGGAGCGCATCGAAATGAAGCCGCCACCCTCCTCGACAATCACACCGTCAAACCCCAGCCCCTCCGGATCCACGGAGCAATGGCCGCTGCTGCGTCCCCCCATCACCGTGTCGTTCAAGGCCTGCCAGCCCGCGAAGCCCACCCCCTCCACCACGAGGGAACCTGCGGGGAAAGAGGACGGAGGGGAGGGGGATCCGATCCGAGAGTCCATGGAAGGGAGAGTCCGTGAAGGGACCGATGCGCTGCGTGTCAGTCTGACGCGATGGAGCCAGCCTGGTGATCCCAAGGCGTCCTGGACCTCTCCAAACCCGCTGACCAGAGGGGCGAGCGGATCTTCAGGCGATGACCTGCGACGGAAATCCTGCCGCCGCCTCATGATCAGCCAGGATCAAGACTTCGGTACGGGGGCGCACCAGGCGCGCGGGAGTGCGTTCCCACGACTCCTGCGCATCCAGCAGGCGGCCCAGAGCCTGTCGTTTTCCCGCGCCGCTCACCAAAAACATCACCTTGCGAGCGGCGCAGAGCACCGGCGCTGTGAGTGTGACGCGTGGCAAACCCTTGCCTTCCCCCGTGGTGACCCAACGATCGCGCACCAACGGCGCGGCCGTGCCGGGAAAGAGGGAGGCCGTGTGTCCATCCTCTCCCAGGCCGAGGAGCACAAAGTCGAGCGAGGGCGGTTCCCCTCCGCAAAGCTGAACGAGCAATGCGCTGTACTGCTCCGCCCCCAGTTCCGGGCTGGCCAGGTCGGTGGGCACCGGATGAAAGCAGGCCTGGCGACCGGGCCCTTGGGCGAGGAGCGATTCCCGCAGAAGGCGCGCATTGCTGGAGGGATCCTCTGGACTGACCCAGCGCTCGTCTCCCAAAAACACATCCACCCGCTCCCAGGGCAGATGCTCCTCCGCCAGAAGGGCATAGGCCTGCCTGGGGGTGGTGCCCCCCGCCAGGGCAATCTGAGCGCGTTCACGCTCGGCCAGCGCCAGATCCAGGCTGAGGGCAACCTGTTCGGCAGCGTGTCGAGCCAGGGCCTCCGGTTCTGAGGCAACGATGAGCCGATACCGCGTCATGACAGCCACTCGGTGTGGAAGGTTCCCGAACGGTCCGTGCGCTCGTAGGTGTGCGAACCGAAGCAGTCGCGCATGGCCTGTACAAGATTCTGAGGCAGTCGACCGGTGCGATAGCTGTCGATGTAATCGAGGGTGCTGCTCAGGCAAGGCAAAGGAATCCCCGCCAAAGCGGCACCGGCCACCACCTGCCGCAACCCTGGCAAGCGGCGGTTGACCTGCTCGGCGAACCAGGGATCAATCAGCAGATTCGGCAAGGCGGGATTGGTCGCATAAGCGTCCTGGATCCGTTGCAGGAGACGGGCGCGAATGATGCAGCCTCCCTTCCAGATCTGGCCGATGGCACTGAGATCAAGGTTGTAGTCGTGCAGCGCGGAGGCTTCCCGCAACAAGGCCATGCCCTGGGCGTAGCTGGCCATGCAGGCCAGGATGCAGGCGTCGCGGAGGAGTGGGAGTCCCTCGGCGGGGTCACCGAGGGGAAAGGGGGCCGGGGTTGGAGGGAGCAGAAAGGCCTCAGCGGCCAGCCTCTCGCTGCGCAACGAGCTCAGCACGCGCGCGTTCAGAGCGGCATAGATCGTTGGCACCGGAACCCCCATTTCCAGGGCGCTGATCACGGTCCAGAGTCCCGTGCCCTTCTGTCCGGCTGCATCCACGATGAACTCCACCAAATCGCCACCCGTCTCGGGGTCCTTCGTGCGTAAACAGAGTTCTGTGATCTCCACGAGGAACGAGGCCAGCTCTTCAGTTTGGTTCCAAGCGGCCAGAACGTCCGCCATCTCATCCCCGTTCATTCCCCCCTGCCGTTTCATGAGGTCGTAGGCCTCGGCAAGGATCTGCTCAATGCCGTACTCAATGCCGTTATGAACGGTTTTGACGAAGTGGCCCGCCCCACCCGGACCGATATAGGTCACACAAGGGCCGTCCTCCACTTGAGCCGCCATTTTGCGCACCATGCTCTCGATGGCCTCGTACGCGCTGAGCGTCCCACCTGGCATCATGCTGGGCCCTTCCAGAGCACCTTTGGCCCCCCCGGACACGCCCATGCCGATAAAGCCGAAGCTGCGGCTTTCCAGCTCCTTCACTCGTCGTTCGGTGTCGGTGTAAAGGGAATTACCGCCGTCGATGAGCAGGTCCCCATCCTCCAAGAGAGGCGCCAGGGTTTGGATCATGTCATCCACCGGCTGACCCGCTTTGACCATCAGCAAGATTCGCCGTGGCCGCTCCAGCAAGCCCACAAATTCCTCCAGCGTTCGGGCACCAACAATGTCCTTCCCGGCACCACGGCCGGCGAGGAACTCCTCCGTTTTTGCATAGGTGCGGTTGAAAACAGCACTGGAAAAACCGTTGCGCTCGGCGTTGAGCACCAGGTTTTCACCCATCACGCCGAGACCAACCAGACCAAAATGGGCCTTGCTCATGAAACGATCGGGGTTTGGGAGTCCTACTAGTTTGGCGAGTCGCCCCGCTCCAGGTCAGCCCATGGTGCTCTCCATGTCAGGAACTGAACGTCTGAGGCCTCCCTGGAAGCCCGTCCCTGGAAGCCCGTCCCTGGAGGCCAGTCCCCTGGAAGCGGCCCTCAAAGATGGGGTGGCTGCGGTGGTGCGCCACCCCGCCCAGCGGACAGGAAGGGCAGGAGGCGGCGACGCGTTCCAACAAGTGATTTTGCGCGAGCAAAACCGTTACAACATGTAGGTGCGACGACCCTATGCGACAAGCTTGCGGCAAGCAGGTGCTGCGGCAAGCACCTGCATGCGCACCGAAAGAGACCAAACAAAAAGTCTCCCGCCCCAGGTGAAAGCGAGAGACAACGCCAGTTGGTGGTTATGAACAGAGATTTAGACGCCGGATTTAAATTACAGTACCATCAGCAATTGTACCGTTTTTCACAACAACGACAATGCCGTTACGAATGTAGAAATTAAGTTCAGGCCGGTCAGCCTCCTCAACTTGATCCTTATTCACAATTGTAACATTTCGACCGATTCTGACGTTCTTGTCCAAAATCGCTCTCCTTACAGTTGTTCCCTGGCCTACTCCGATGGGAATCCCACCTCGCTCACGAAGCAGCAGGCGTTCATGAGAGGATTCAAAATAGTCAGCGCCCATGACCAAGGTGTCCTGTAGAACAACCTCATCCTCTACACGCGTGCGAACGCCAAGAACACAGTGGTGAATGCTGCAGGCTTTCAACAAAGACCCTTCACCGACAATGGATTCAGTGACTTGAGCGTCCTGCAATTTACTGGGTGGCAAGTAGCGAGGACGTGTATAGATCGGAAACTTCTCATCGTAGAAAGAGAAAGCGGGATTTGGCTGTTCAGTTAAGGCAAGATTGGCTTCATAAAAAGCACCGATGGTTCCGATGTCCTCCCAGTAATCATCGAAGAGAAAACTCTGAAGACGATCGCCTCGTGCCAAGGAAGAAGGAATGATCTCCTTGCCAAAGTCTGTAGCCTGTGGATTAGCGTTCAGCAGGTCAAAGAGAGTTTCCCTGCTGAAAACATAAATTCCCATAGAAGCAAGATACGGGCGCTTTTCCGCCTCCTCTGCCGATAATCCCAACAACCCCGTGTCGACTTTCATCGCCTCCAGGGCAGCTCCTTTTGGCTTTTCTTTGAATTCAAGAATACGCCCATCCCCAGCTGTGCGCATCAAGCCAAAACCCTCAGCTTGGGCAGCGTCGACGGGTAGAGCTCCGACGGAGAGCTGGGCCCCCGTATCGATGTGATGCTGGACAAACTTGCCGTAATCCATCCGGTAGAGCTGGTCACCAGAAAGAATCAGGTAACACTCGACATCCCACTCCTGGAAGAGCCACTGATACTTGCGCACAGCGTCTGCCGTGCCTTCAAACCAACTTGGGCTGTCGGGTGTTTGCTGGGCGGCGAGAACCTCAACAAATCCCTGACCAAAACCAGCAGACAAGTTGTAACTCATTGTCAAGTGCCTATTGAGCGAGGCACTGTTGAACTGAGTCAGGACATAAATCTTATTAATCTCTGAATTGATGCAATTCGAGATAGGTATATCGATCAAACGATATTTCCCTGCCAAAGGAACAGCAGGCTTGGCTCTCGTCTTGGTCAAGGGATAGAGGCGAGTGCCGGCACCTCCTCCAAGAATGATGGCCAGAACGCATTTCATGTTCGCCAAACTTCCTTCATGGCCTGCTGACCGTAACTGAGCACCCTGCTTTACCGGGAGTCATGGCGACACTTCGATGCACTTCCGCAAGATCAAGGTGGGTGGTCGTCATCAGTCCTCTTCCTGCGGATGACCGAGGGCAAACAACTCTTCCAGAACCCGCATGGCAGCAAGGCGCTGGCTGCGCGGTTGGGGGGAGCGCAAGTGTGTGACCGGTCCGTGCAGGATCTTGTTGACAATGCCTTTGGTCAAGGCTTCAACGACCTTGCGTTCGCGAGAGGAAAGATCAGGGCCCATCCGGGAGAGCGCCTTCTGCAGCTCCTGTTCACGGATGTCCTCCAACTGGAGGCGCAGTCGATTGACAAGGGGGACGGCTTCCAGTCCATCCCACCATTCCAGGAAGAGGCGGGATTCCTCTTGCAGCAAAGCCTCGGCCTCGGCCGCGATCTCCTTGCGTGCTTCCTGATTGCGGGCGACCACCTCCTGCAAGTCATCCACATCAAAGCGGGACACCCCGGGAAGGCCCGCGACATCCCCACTGATGTTGCGGGGGACACCGATGTCAATCAACATCAGCGCCGAGCGACGGTTCAACTTGTCCAGACGCTCACGCGTGATCATCGGTTCCTCGGCGGCGGTGCTGGTGAACACCAAGGAGCAGGTGCTCAGGCAATGATCAAGATCCTCAAGAGGGCGGCATTGCACGGGAAGATCGGGGAAGTCTGTGGCCAGGGTCTCGGCTCGCGCCAGGGTGCGATTCAAGAGCACGGCACCTGGGCATCCCTTGGAACGAAGGTGCTGCAGCAGAAGACGGGCCATCCGCCCGGCGCCGACGACGGCCACTTGTTCCTGATCCAGGGGCACCAGCTCCTCGACACCGCGGGCCTGACCCACCTTCAGTTGCGCCAACTCCACCGCCGCCGAACTGATGGACACCGCCCCTGTGCCCAGATTCGTCTCAGAGCGGACGCGCTTTCCTGTGCTGACGGCTTGATTGAGCAGGCGATTGAGGATGGGGCCGACGGAGCGATACTCCTGACCCAGCCGCACCATCTTCTTCACCTGGGAAAGGATCTGGCCCTCACCCAGCACCAAACTGTCGAGCCCTGCAGCAACCCGCAGGAGATGGGCGACCGCGTCGGCGTGGTGGTAGGTGAACAGATGAGGGGTGAGATCCGCGAGCTCAAGACCAGACATCTGGCTGAGAAAGGACCCCACCGCCTCAATGCCCTGCTCCGGATGGCGAAGCAGGGCGTAGATCTCCAGGCGGTTGCAGGTGCTGAGGATGGAGGCCTCCAACACCTGCTCGTCAGCCCTGAGCTTCTGAAGAGAAGCCTCCATGGCTTGTTCAGTAATGCTCAGCCGCTCCCGAACTTCAACGGGAGCCGTCCGGTGGCTGAGGCCGACAACGGCGATGTGCATGGAGCAGGGCTGGAAACGACGAACGTGGACGACCAGGGTTAAGACAGAGCCACGCGCTTCGCCCCGGGCTTGATGTGCACGGTGTCGATGAATCGAGCGCTGTTGTCGAGGGAGGAGATGATCAAGCTGCTGGTGCGGGTGCAGTCAGGCTCGAATTTGACTCCCTTGAAGAGGAGGCCATCGGTGATCCCGGAAGCGGCGAACACCACGTGCTGGCCACCAGCCAATTCAGAAGCCTCGTAGACACGATCAGGATCGGTGATTCCCATCTCCTCAAGCCGCTTCAAGTTGCCTTCGCGGGTGAGCCCTTCCCACTCCTTGGTCTGAGCAACGGCGGGGTCGTACACGAGCTGTCCTTGGAAGTGACCACCGAGGCAACGCATGGCCGCGGCGGAGATGACCCCTTCTGGTGCAGCCCCGATTCCCATCAGCGCATGGGTGCCCGTGCCATCGAAACCGCAAGCGATGGCGGCGCTCACATCGCCGTCGCTGATGGGCTTCACCCGGGCTCCAGCGGCGCGAATTTCGGCGATCAGGCCCTTGTGCCGGGCCCGATCCATGCAGACGATGACGAGTTCATCCAATCCCAGACCGAGGCAATCTGACAAAATCCTCAAGTTTTCAGTAGCGGAATTGCGAATGTCCACCTTTCCCTTGGCCGCTGGCGGCGCGGCCAGCTTGTTCATGTAGAAGTCGGGAGCGTTGAACAAACCTCCACGCTCGCTGGCGGCCAGCACGGCCATGGAGCCATCCTGGGCATTGGCACAGAGATTGGTGCCTTCGCAGGGGTCTACCGCGAAATCGACTCCGGGACCAATGCCGCTGCCGACTTCCTCACCGATGTAGAGCATGGGGGCCTCGTCCCGCTCCCCTTCACCAATGACGATGCGGCCCTGCATGGCGATCTGCCCCATGCGTTGGCGCATGGCCTCGACGGCCGCCTGGTCTGCCTCATTTTTTTTACCATGGCCGGTGAGCTTGGCCGATGCGATGGCGGCCTGCTCAACGACCTCGAGCAGTTCCTGGATGATGGTGCGATCCACGGGAAGCGGGCAAGGGAAAGGGCCTCAGGAAGGACGGGCAATGGGTGGCGGCTCTTGCTGGAGCTGTCTCGCCGAAGCCTGAAAAGAGACCGAAAGTGGGTCTCTCACCTTGAAGCGGCGTCATCGTATCAGCGCTTGCGACCCAACCCCCTTGCGGAGATCGAGGCCGCCGACCCCGGACCCGCGGGGAGAGGGTGCTTGGGTGTGACTAAAATCCCTGAGCCGTCGCCCCATGAGACCCATGAGCACAAAACCCCTCGTGGTCGCACCATCGATCCTTTCCGCGGATTTTTCCAGACTTGGAGACGATGTGCGCGCCGTGGATCAGGCCGGGGCCGACTGGATTCATGTGGATGTGATGGATGGCCGCTTCGTGCCCAACATCACGATCGGTCCCCTGATCGTGGAAGCCCTGAGACCTGTCACCACCAAACCACTGGATGTGCATCTGATGATTGTTGAGCCGGAGAAATACGTTCCGGAGTTTGCCAAAGCGGGAGCGGACATCATCAGCGTGCAAGTTGAGGCCTGTCCTCATCTCCATCGCAATCTCGCTCAAATCAAGGAGCTGGGAAAGCAGGCTGGAGCGGTGCTCAACCCCGGAACGCCGATTGACACCCTGGACTACTGCCTGGAATTGTGTGACCTGATTCTCATCATGAGTGTCAACCCAGGTTTTGGTGGACAGAGTTTCATCGAAAATCAGGTGAAAAAGATTCGTGACCTGCGCCGTCTCTGTGATGAAAAGGGTCTGGATCCTTGGATTGAAGTCGATGGTGGCATCAAACCAGCCAATGCCTGGAAAGTGATTGAAGCCGGCGCCAATGCCATTGTTTCAGGCTCGGGTGTGTTCGGAGCTGCCGACTATGCGGAGGCGATTCGCGGGATCAGGGCAAGCCGGCGTCCGGAGCCCGCGCTGGTTTGATTTCTTGCCTAAGTTGGGCTGCTCTTTGTCAGGGTTACGACTGGCACCCTCAAAAGAGGGTGCCAAAAAACCAGCCGTAGCTGTGCAAACCGATCCCCAAAAGGTTAACACCAATATAACAAACCGCAATCACCACCAGACCAGCAGCCGCGACAATGGCTGGTTTACGTCCTTGCCAGCCTCGCATGAGACGCGTATGGAGATAGGCCGCGTAGACCAGCCAGGTGATGAAGGCCCAGGTCTCCTTGGGATCCCAGCTCCACCAAGCCCCCCAAGCTTCGTTTGCCCAGACAGCGCCACTGATCAGTCCTACCGAAAGGAGGAGAAATCCCACCGTGATGGTGCGATAACTGAGGCTGTCTAATTCCTCACTTGTACGGATGGGCGTGCTGTGCAGTTGAGATGGTACCGACGCGGATGACAGGGCTTCTGCCTGACGAAAGCTGCCGGAACCGATGGAACTGCTGCGGAGTTCCATCACCTCGCCTCGGTCGGTCAACAAAACCGCCACGCTCAACAGAGAACCAACCAACAAAGCGGCATAGCTCAGCATGATGACGCTGACATGCATCACCAACCAACTGGAGCGTAAAGCGGGAACCAAGGGAGACGCCTCTTGTAGGCGATCAGGCAAGGCAAAACTTGCGAAGGCCACGCAGCCCAGCGCCATGGGAGTTGCGGCTGCTGGAACGAGCGGATTGGCCCAGGACCGTTCCACAAGCAACTGCGTCAGGGTGCAACCCCAGGCCAGGAAGCACAGTGACTCATAAAGATTGCTGATGGGAAAATGTCCGGAGTCCCACCAGCGCAGGACCAGCTGTGCTGTCAGGCAGAGATTGGCACTGGCTACGAGCACGCGAACGACGGAACTGGAGCGTCTCGCGCTCAGGAACCAGAAGGCCACAGGGAGCGCCAGGAGCAGAAGGGCAAAGGCGCTAAGCCCAAGACCAAGAACGGGATCGGCCGTCAGAACGGGCACTGACACGTCATCGAAGATAAGACCCTCCCAGTTTGCCGTCTCGTCGAGGGAGACCGCTGGTCCTCAGCGACTGGACTGGCGCAAAAGGTAAAGACCAGCCCCTAGACCAATGAAAACCGGGAGCCAGGCTGAGAAGAAAGGCGACAACGATCCGGTGATTCCGAGCGAGCTGAAGATGAAGGACATGAGGTAGTAAGAAAAAATCAGCAAAACGCTAATTCCAAAACCTTGACTACGACTCGTTCTCGCATGGGGTCTTACACCAAGACTGCTGCCGATCAGACCGAAGACGAAACAGATGGCTGGGAAAGCAAACTTCTCTTGGATACGAACGCGAATTCGTCGGGCTTCTTTCTGATTATTGGCCTGGACCAGCAACCGCTCGGCACGCAAAGCCTGTCCTACGGTCATCGTGGCTGGATCTGTAGGCAGCTTAGCAACATCGAGAAGGTCTCTGGTCAATGGATAGAAGTAGCGATCAAAAACAGCCGAAGTTGTTGCTCCTGTGTTTTCGTCAAGACTCACAATTCGTCCATCAAAAAACTCCCACATCGACTGCTTCTCATTCCACTTTCCCCGTTTTGCCATCAACATCTGTCGTTGTCCCGAACGTGAGAAGTCCAGAAGTGTGACATCCAGCATTTCGCCACGACGAAACATTCGTGAGTAGAAAAGGTGTGTCAGTGCCCTTTTGCTCTCACCTTCATCCGTTTCTATGCGACCAAAACGTGAATAAATAATGTTATCGCCTCGTTCATTTGTCAAGGCCTTGCCCAAGGCTGTTTCAAGTGTCTGTGTTGCTAATAAGTTCGTTCGTGGCACGATTAAATCGTTAAACGCAAACGTCAAGAAGCTCATAACCAGCGCAAGCGCTAGGGCAGGAACGACAATGCGCCATGTCCGGACGCCAAGGCTTCGCAGGGCGGTGAGTTCAAAGCTGCCTGAAAGTCTGCTGTATGCCAGCAGAGTGGCCATCAGGGTGGCCATCGGAAAAGCTAAAACAAGGAAACCAGGCAGTCGCAAAACCAGCACCTGCACCGCTGTGATAACAGACAAGCCCGATTCGGCAATCCGTCGAACAAGTTCAAATACCACGCCGACGGAAAGGGAAACAGCCGTGAAGGCCGCGATGCCAAACAGAAGGGGACCAAGCAGCTCACCGAGCAACCATCGATCGATAAGGGTCACAGACCACCGCTTTTTCAGCAGGAGATAGGGAAGCAGCCTTTGGAAGATGGTTTTGGATTCAGAGACGATGCGCTTGATAGATAAGATATTCATTATAATTTAAATGCCTCACCAAGATAATGTCGGCGAACCAAAGCATCTGCGGCGAGTTGCTCGGATGTTCCGGAAGCCAGAATATGCCCATCCGTCATAATGTATGAACGGTCAGTGATCGCGAGTGTTTCACGGACATTGTGATCGGTGATCAGGATTCCCATCCCTCGGGAACGAAGACCGTGAATGAGTTCCTGTAGATCAGCAACGGCCAGAGGATCCACCCCAGCAAATGGTTCATCTAAAAGTAAATAGCGAGGACCGTGTTTGCCCACAGCCAAAGCTCTTGCCACTTCTGTCCTTCGTCGCTCACCACCAGACAGCTGGTAACCCTTACGGGTTTGGAAGGCAATCAAGTGAAATTCTGTGATTAAATACTCTAGGCGTTTCCTCGCTTCTTGTGGAGGTATTCCCGAGACCTCCAGGGCTAAGCGAAGATTGTCACGCACGGTTAAGTTGCGGAAGACACTCGCTTCCTGTGGTAGGTAGCCAATCCCTAGTCGCGCACGGACTGGCATCGGCATAGCAGAAACAGATTGCCCATCAAGACGAACATCTCCATGGTCCGGTCTCAAGAGTCCAGTAACAAGATTGAATGTGGTGGTTTTCCCGGCACCGTTGGGACCGAGGAGACCAATGACCTCTCCAGGCTCCAGTTGGAGGCTGACACCTTGCACCAAGGGTCGTCCCGAGAGCGAGATGGCCACGCGATCCAGAGCCAAGGTCATGGATTTTGCGCACCAGGCGAAGAATTGTTCAGCGGCATCGAAAGGCGAAGGCGACTCTTCACCTGCTGACCAGGAGCCGGTTGGGCCTCCAGCCGCTCCTGATCCAGGTTGTAGACCAATCGTTCAGCACGAATGCGCTGGCCCTGGGCATCAATCACATCAACATCTCCGGTCAGGATGAGCCTGCCCTCCTTCGTGAAATATTGCGCCTGCCGAGATGTTGCAACCATGCCGCGATCTGGATAAGTTATCCTGACATTACCTGTGGCTGTAACAACTCCAGTTTGATTATCACCTTGTTGACGATCAGACTCGATCGTCACAAGTCCATTTTTAGGCGGTGATGCGTCTGGGGCAGTAGGTGCCGGGAGTGGAGCCATCGGCGTGGTGGCTGGTGCAGCATGGGCGAGGATTGTTAGGGAGGTGACCCAAGCGCCTACAGCAAGCAGCCTGAAATTCAAGAGCCGTGAGGATTTCAGCCCTGGCAAGGACTTCATCGGTTACTCAATCGTCTATAGAGCACTTTAGTCTTTGCCCGGCACCGATGGCTGCAAGTGTGGCAGTGGCAGATCTTCTAACAACTGGCCCCTCTGAAGCCGGGCCAGACGCTGACGGATGATGACCTTTAGAGCCTCTAAATCGATTCCGAAAAGATCAGAAGGAGACTGGTTCAAATGATTCAGACCTTCTGCCATTAAGAGTAGAGATCCTCTTGTATTTCCGTTTAGTAGATGATGCTCAGCAACTGCGCTTTGAATGATCCCATGGAAAACATGGCGCTCGTCTCCTGATGCTTCATACCAAAGTTCTTCAAAAGCATCATGCGCAGCATACCATTCACTGCGATTGAAGAGATGAATTGCCTGAGCCAGGCGTTCATCCATCACGTGTGAGTCTAGATGCTGACAGTTTGATGTCATCGTTTGACAGGTTTTTTGGCTGGTATCTTACGAAGACGAATATTTGCAGGGGTTACTTCGAGCATTTCATCAGACCCGATGTACTCAAGAGCTCTCTCCAGGGTCATGTGGACAGGGGCTTGCAATGTATCCAGTTCTTCTGCGCCGGCCGATCGCATGTTCGTCAATTGCTTCGTTTTGCAGATATTAATTTCCAAGTCTTGCGTACGGTTGTTCTCACCAATAATCATACCTTTATAGACTTTTGTGCCTGGAGAAATAAAGAACTGACCACGGTCTTCGGCATTCTTTAATGCATAAAAAGTGGCAACTCCCTCTTCAAAAGCGATTAGAACTCCATTACGCCTGACTTCATAGTTGCCCTGGATAGGACGATAATCCAAGAACGAATGGCTCATAATGCCTTCTCCACGTGTGGAGCGAATGAAATCACCCCTAAAGCCAATCAGACCGCGCGAAGGTACGACAAACTCCAATTGAACACGTCCATCTGTGGCACTTTCCATATTCTTCATTTCTGCCTTCCGAGACCCCAATTTTTCAATACAGACACCGACATTAGCCTCAGGAACATCAATCACGAGCAATTCATAGGGCTCATGAGGAATACCATCGATTTCACGAAAGATCACCTGAGGTTGACTCACTTGAAACTCATAGCCTTCTCGACGCATGGTCTCAATAAGGATACCGAGATGAAGTTCTCCCCGACCGCTTACCAACCAACGATCGGGAGAATCCGTATCCTCCAATCGAAGTGCCACATTGGTCAACAGTTCGCGCTGCAAGCGATCACGAACTTGTCGGCTTGTAACAAACTTACCTTCCTTGCCGGCGAAAGGCGAATCATTGACAACGAATGTCATCTGCAAGGTTGGCTCATCAACCTTGATCAGAGGAAGAGCTTCAGGGTGATCAGGACACGCAACGGTTTCCCCAATATTGACGTCATCAAAGCCTGCTAGAGCGATAATATCACCAGCAGAAGCTTGTTCAACCTCAACGCGTCGCAAGCCTTGGAACCCTAGAAGTTTCGAAACGCGACCGCGCTTGATGTTGCCATCATCACGAATCAAAGCGACAGTTTGGTTGTTCTTTATCGTGCCATTGTGAACGCGACCAATAATTATTCGGCCCAGGAAGTCATTATAGTCAAGACTAGTGACTTGAAGCTGAAGTGGTTTCTCAGGATCGCCTACCGGTGGTGGAACATGGCGCAAGATCGCTTCAAACAGTGGTGCCATTGAATCACTTTCTGTGGCCATATCTGGTTTGGCGTAGCCCGCCATGCCACTTCCAAAAAGAAAAGGGAAATCACACTGATCATCATCAGCCCCGAGCTCTAGAAAGAGATCTAGAACTTTGTCAAGAGCCTGTTCGGGCTCGACACGAGCGCGGTCAATCTTGTTGACAAAAACGATAGGACGCAGACCCTTCTCCAAAGCTTTCTTTAACACGAACCTCGTTTGAGGCATCGGTCCTTCATTGGCGTCAACAATCAGGAGACATCCATCGACCATGCCCAAGACGCGCTCTACCTCGCCACCAAAATCAGCATGGCCTGGTGTATCAACAATATTGATTCTGACACCGTGGTAGTCAACTGCTGTGTTCTTAGAAAGGATTGTGATACCACGCTCACGCTCTAAGTCATTAGAGTCAAGAATGCAAACCGGGATCTCTTCTCCTTCGCGAAACACCCCTGATTGGGTCAATAAGGCATCGACCAGGGTGGTTTTTCCATGGTCGACGTGGGCAATGATAGCAATATTTCGAATTTGAATTCCTTTCATTTGGTTGTCAGACAGGTGAGTAGAAGAAGTGACAGGGTGGAATCTGACCTCGCCCCCAGCAGGGTCGCTTGGATGGTTGAGAACAGGGACAGGGGCGAAGGGTCGAGTCAATTGCCGCTGGCAGGCGGCGAGGCATGCGCAAGCGTAATGTCATCCTACTCCTTGGAGGTCTCATGGATCTCAAAGCTTGGCGGCGCGCTGCAGCCGATGCGCAGGTTCAAAGAGTCGCAGGGCCTCGATCGACCCTTCGTAGCGCCAGTGCCACGGTTCAAAGCTGACACCCTGCGGGTTCTCCGTTGGGAAGGAGAGAGCAAACTGAAAGCGTGCCGCGTTCTTGATCAACCAACGGTAAACCGGAGAGTCCGCGAACGCGGGTGACAGGTTGGTCTGCGGACGAGCGGGATCACCAAGATCGATCGCGTATCCGGTGCTGTGCTCTGAGAAACCCGGTGGTGCACTGACTCTGGCACGATCCCGTGCGCTCTGGTTTCTCTCAGCTTTAATGTCAAAGAAAAGCTTTTGTTGGTCCGCCACTGAGCGAAAGGCACTGAGAACCACAAACGGAACGCCATCTGCCGCGGCGGCTTGCTGCATGGCGCGAAAATTGTCAGCAGCATCGCGATGCAGTTTCATACCAGGCGCAATCGACACCAACCGAGAGGCCTTAGCCTCCGGGTATGGAAAATGGCCAAGCAGCCGACCATCCCGATTTCGCTGCTCCTGGACGACTGCCAGGGCGGCCTGCTTGCTTGGGGCCCTGAACGACCGGCTGGCAAGCCAAAAACCAGTGCCCATCAGCACAAGGACAACAGTTCCGAAGAGGATTGACCCAGGCCTGTTTGCAGGGCTGCCGGCCTTCGACGGAAGCGTGGTTCTCCGGGCTACGGGGATGTCGTCTGGAAGGGGGAACGTCCGGGATTCCTGCCGAGACCTCCTGGATTTCCGCAATCGTCTTGGGGATAGGGGGGTATGAGGTGGAGCGCAGTCCGGTACCAATCTCCTGTTAGGGAGGGGAACTGGCCAATTTCACTTATCTTAAGACATAGGTTGCGGGCACCCCCATCGCCTGCTCTGGGGTGTTACGTTGCAGATGCGTTCCTGACCTGATCGGTTTCGAAATGTTGCGAGTTGCTGTTGTCGGTGGCGGCCCGAGTGGGTCATGTGCTGCGGAGATTCTCGCAAAGGCTGGGATCCGCACGTGGTTGTTTGAACGCAAGCTGGACAACGCCAAACCTTGTGGCGGCGCCATCCCCTTGTGCATGGTCAGTGAGTTTGAGCTGCCAGAAGACATCATTGATCGCAAGGTTCGCAATATGAAGATGATCTCTCCCTCCAACCGTGAGGTTGATATTCATCTTGAAAACAGGAACGAATATATTGGCATGTGCCGTCGCGAAGTTCTTGATTCTTTTCTCAGGAACCGAGCAGCAAGCCTTGGCGCTACCTTGATTAACGGCTTAGTTCAGAATATCGACACCGGTGTCAATCGTCAGGGTCCTTACGTTCTGAATTATTCAGATTACAGCAGTGGAAGCCTTACAGGCGAGCTGAAATCTCTTGAAGTCGATCTTATTATTGGAGCGGACGGTGCAAACAGTCGTGTTGCCAAAGCCATGGATGCAGGAGACTACAATATGGCTATTGCTTTTCAAGAGAGAATAAGATTGCCCCAAGAAGAAATGTCCTACTATGAAGATCTTGCTGAAATGTACGTTGGCAGTGATGTTTCTCCGGATTTTTACGCCTGGGTTTTTCCTAAATACGACCATGTTGCCGTTGGAACTGGAACGATGCAGAAAAACCAGTCACTGATTAAAGGTTTGCAGAAGGCTATTCGTACGCGCGCAAGCAAGCGTCTTCTGTTGGGCGAAGTGATTAAGGTCGAGGCTCATCCTATCCCTGAACATCCCCGACCTCGTCGCGTTGTCGGCCGCATGGCGCTGGTCGGCGACGCAGCTGGATACGTCACGAAAAGTTCTGGAGAGGGCATCTACTTTGCTGCCAAAAGTGGTCGGATGTGTGCTGAGCAAGTCGTGGAGTCAAGTGTTCAGGGTCAACGCATACCTAGCGAAGCAGACTTGAAAAAGTACCTTAAGAAGTGGGACAAGACCTACGGTCCTACATATAAGGTTCTGGAGATTCTTCAAAACATCTTTTATAGCAATGATCCTGCCCGTGAGGCTTTTGTTGAAATGTGTAGCGATATGGACGTTCAACGTTTGACATTTGACAGCTATCTGTACAAGCGAGTTGTTGCTATGAATCCTTGGCAACAACTTAAGCTAACGTTTAGAACACTGGCGTCCATCCTGAGAGGCCAGGCTTTGGCACCCTCCGGGTATGAACCCATTAACAGCGTGGTTCGATCAGAGCAGGAAATGAATCACCTCTTAGAGCAGAGTCTTCAGGAGAGAGCATCCTTGAATAAAAGCGGTCAGAGATCTGAAAGCGAAGCAACCGCACAAGAAAAAGCACGTGTCCTGTCGCGTACTTGAGGGCCAGGTCAAGCCCCTAGGGGATCAAAAATGCGGCATGGTTTCATTGTATAATTTTGATGAAGTCCAATTCTTAATATTTTGCAGGCCATTCTTCGTGATTAATTGTTACAATTAATCTCTTGACCACGAAAAGTTGGAAGCCGTTTTGTAGTGGGTCATCGTTATGCCTGCGTAAACAAGCAAATGAGTGAAAAATTAAGATCGCTGCCCTGCAGCTCCCACACTGTTTGTAGTGAATGCTTCGCTGAAAATAGTTCAGTTCATTGAATGAAATCTGTTGCTATTATGCGTTTTCTAATCATTGTTGGTAATGAGGATCGAGCCAACAGCGTGGAAGCGTCTCACCAGAGGGGAAAAAAGGTCATTTTTGGCAAGAATCTCTGGGTCCTGGAGCTCCTCGCCACCATGGATACGTGCCGTAATACTGGTGGAAAACGGATCAAATAATTGTTTTAGATCCGGAACT
>VGQX01000014.1 GCA_016882305.1 Cyanobacteria bacterium K_Offshore_surface_m2_239 | reverse complement strand
CGGGGGGGGGCCGTCGATCGCCAGGGCGGACACCTGCAGCCAATCCTTGAGGTTGTCGACCTCCGGATGGGCGCTGCGCTCCAGAGTGTCGAGCGCCGCCCGCAGGGGGTGGTCGTTGGCGAAGGAGAGCTGAACCTGCGCCTCCAGGGAGGCGCCGATCCCCTTCCCGGGGG
Source organism: Cyanobacteria bacterium K_Offshore_surface_m2_239 (assembly GCA_016882305.1). Taxonomy (GTDB): domain Bacteria; phylum Cyanobacteriota; class Cyanobacteriia; order PCC-6307; family Cyanobiaceae; genus Cyanobium. Next base: position 35,464 of record VGQX01000014.1, on the reverse strand, counting down.
CCGCCCCACGGGTTGCCGCGCCGCCGGTTGCCGCGCCGCCGGTCGGCTGCTGGCGACAGCGCTCCAGGCCGCGATTGACCAGAGGCCGCAACCCCAAGAGCAGATCCTTTATGTGGGCATGGGTTTCGAAGTCGTAGGCGTTGTCCCATTTCCACTCCTCCGGCACCGCGGGCCAACCCCGCTCAAACACCGAAGGTTCCACCTCCTTGGCCTTGTCCCTGTAGGGCAGGTTCTGCCAGATGTCCTCCGCCATATGGCACAACACCGGCGCGATCAACCCCGCCAGCCGTTCCACCACCAGATGCAACACGGTCTGGCAGCTGCGGCGGCGGAAGTCGTCGGCGCCGCTCACATAGAGCCGATCCTTGGCGATATCCAGATAGACATTGGAAAGATCCACCACGCAGAAGTTCTGCAGGGCCTGATAAAAGCGATAGAACTCAAAGGCTTCGAAATAGCGGTTCACCTCATCGATCAGCGTGGCGGTGCGCGCCAGCATCCAGCGATCCAGCAGGGGGAGCTCAGCGATGGCCACCGCATCTCGGTCGGGGACAAAATCATGGAGGTTGCCGAGCAGATAGCGGGCGGTGTTGCGCACCTTGCGATAGACATCCGCCAGCTGCTTCACAATGCCAGGGCCGAGGGGAACATCGGCGGAGTAGTCGACGGAGCTCACCCACAACCGCAGCACATCGGCGCCATAGGCCGGCGCCTGCTTCTCATTGGCGCCCCCCTCCACCAACACCGCCGGATCCACCACATTGCCCAGGGATTTGCTCATCTTGCGCCCCTTCTCATCCAGCACAAAGCCGTGGGTGAGCACCTTGTTGTAGGGCGCGTGGCCATGGACGGCCACGGAGGTGAGCAGGCTGCTCTGGAACCAGCCGCGGTGTTGATCGGAGCCCTCCAGATAGAGATCAGCGGGATAGTTCAGGCCGGTGGGGGCGTCGGCGCTGGGTGTCAGCCCCCCCAGCACCCCCGCCCAGGAGGAGCCGGAATCGAACCACACATCCATCGTGTCCGTGCCCTTGCGCCACTGGTCGGCCTCCGCCGCCCGGGAGGGTGGCAGCAGCTCCGCTTCCGTCCGCTCCCACCACACATCCGAGCCATGGGCGGCGATCAGGGCCTGGAGGTGGTCGAGGCTCTCCTTGTCGAGGAGCACCTCCCCGCTGCTGCGGTGATAAAAGACGGGAATCGGCACCCCCCAGTGGCGCTGGCGGGAGATGCACCAGTCGCCCCGCTCCCGCACCATCGCCTCGATGCGATTGCGGCCGCTCTCCGGCAACCAGCACACCTCGGCGATGGCCGCCAGGGCCTGCTCGCGGAAGCCCTCCACGGAGGCGAACCACTGCTCCGTGGCCCGGAAGATCACCGGCTTCTTCGTGCGCCAGTCGTAGGGGTAGCGGTGGGCGTAGGCCTGCTCCGCCAGCAGCGTGCCGGAGTCGCGCAGCGCCTGGATGATCGCCGGGTTGGCATCCTTGAGCACGTTGAGCCCGGCGAAGGGCCCCGCCTCATCGGTGAGGGTGCCGCCCTCGTCCACCGGGCAGAGCACCCCCAGGCCATGGGCGCGGCCCGTGAGGAAGTCGTCCACCCCGTGACCCGGGGCGGTGTGCACCAGGCCCGTGCCCGATTCAGTGGTGATGTAGTCACCCCCCACCACCACGGGGCTGGTGCGATCGAGCAGGGGATGGCGGTAGAGCAGGCCCACCAGCTCGCTGCCCTTCACCGTCGCCAGGGCCTCCAGGGGGCGCTCCAGGGTCTGGCTGAGCCGCTCCACCAGGGCCGCCGCCACCACGAGGTAGCGGGGCGCCTCGGCGCTGCCGTCCCGGCAGATCGCGTAGTCGAGGTTCCCGTTCACCGACACGGCCAGGTTGGCCGGCAGGGTCCAGGGCGTGGTGGTCCAGATGGCCACGAACAGCTGCTCGCGGTGGTCGTGGTCCGTCGGCCCCTCGATGCCCGCCAACCGCAAGGGGGTCTGCAGGCTGGGAGGCACCTCCACCACCGGAAAGGCCACATAGACGCTGGCGGAGGTGTGGCCCTCGGGATATTCGAGCTCCGCCTCCGCCAGGGCCGTGCGGGAGCTGGGGCTCCAGTGGACCGGCTTGAGGCCGCGATAGATGTGGCCCGCCAGGGCCATGCGGCCGAAAACACCGATCTGGGCCGCTTCGTAGGCCTTGTCCAACGTGAGGTAGGGCTCCTCCCAGTCGCCCCAGATCCCCCAGCGCTGGAAGCCGCGCCGCTGGAGCTCCACCTGCTCCAGGGCGTAGGCGCGGGCGCGACGGCGCAGGTCGAGCGGCGTGAGGGCCTGGCGCTCCTCCGGGCGGAGGGTTTGCAGCACCTTCAACTCGATCGGCAGGCCATGGCAGTCCCAGCCCGGCCGGAAGCGGGCCCTCTTGCCCTGAAGCAGGGCGTGCTTGTTGATGATGTCCTTGAGGATCTTGTTGAGGGCATGGCCCACGTGCAGGGCGCCGTTGGCGTAGGGGGGGCCGTCATGGAGGGTGAAGGCGGGGCGGCCCGCGTCTGACGGGCCGCTGCGGGCCAGGCGCTCGTAGAGCCGCTGCTCCGCCCAGAAGGCCTGCAGCTCGGGCTCCCGCTTGCGGGCGTTGGCCCGCATCGCGAAGGGCGTGTCCAGCAGGTTGAGGGTGTCCTTGTAGGACGAGGCAGCGGAAGCCGGTGGGGTGGACACGACGCCTCGGATGGCAGGTGGGGATTATCCCGCCCCGCCTTCCTCCCGCTCCCGAACGTCCCCCTCCCGGCCATCACCGCTCGCGGCGGCCGGCGCCGGGGCCGCTTGGAGCAGAGCGTCGATCGCGTCGAAATCGCTCACCTCGATCACCTCCGGCACGGTGCTCACGACGGTGCTCACGTCCGTCGCCGCGATCACCTCGGACCCGGCGGTTTCCTCACACGCGGCGCTGGCCTCCGCCTCTGAGGGGACGCCCGCAGGGACCTCCGGTCGCACCCAGCGCTTGCCGGTGGCCTTGGGCTGGCCCGCTGGCCGCCAGCGGGCCAGCAGGGCCGCCCCTTGCCGACCGACGGGCTCCAGCAGTCCGGCCAGGGCGACCTGGACCTGGCTCAGGCTGGAGAGCCAGCGCTCCCGTGTTCCCAACCGCTCCTTCTCCTCCGGCGTGAGTTGGCGCCAGCGGCCCCGGCCCACCTCCACCGACAGCCGGCCGACGAGCAAGCCCCCGCTGATCACCGCCAGCATCGGTGACCCGCTGAGGCGCTCCGCGCTGGTCACCAACACCAGCGCCAACACCAGCACCAAGGCCCCCCAAGCGGAATCGCCGGGTCGGCTCAGCTCGCTGACCAGGAGGGGAAGCAACAGGAGCGCCAAGCCGAACAGCAGGGCCCCCAGACCCGCAAGGGTGGCAACCATCAGCGGCCATGGAGAGAGAACCTCATTGTGCTGGGCGGAAGGCGGACTGACCGTGCCGGGGTCGGAAATGACAGTCGTCCAGTAAGTTCTTGACGTTGGTGGGAGGTCGATTTGGCCCCCCCCCCGGGCGTGGTCAGGCCCACCTGGCGGAATTGGTAGACGCGCTGGATTTAGGTTCCAGTGGCTTCGGTCGTGGGGGTTCAAGTCCCCCGGTGGGCATGCATCAATTGTGTTGTTTGTTCGCTAATTTTTCCGCAGGAGTCGTTGAGACCAACTTTTCCCTTGGTCACCCTGGAAGATCTCGCTGGCTTGGATTTGTTTCTCTGGCATGGCAGCGAACCCAGAGCCGCGGCCCTGTTGGGGTGCAACCAGAGCACGATCTCCCGTCGGGTCCAGCGATGTTCCGAGATGTTCGGGCTTCGGCTGAAGCGTCGTCAGGGGGAATGGACCCTCAGTGGTCAGCATGACCTCCTGCTGATGATGGAGCGCGAAATTCATCAGGTGGCCCGGCTGCTGGGACAGGCGCCGTTGCGGCTGGAGGGTTTTCCAACCGGAGCGCTTGCCCTGATCCAGCCGGCTCCTCCAGGCTGGTGCGTGGGTCCCCTGGACAGCTTGGGCACCGACGCTCCCCTCGCTCTCCTGCGCGATCGCGTCATCGACGCCTGGCTCACCGATGCCGCCGATGACATTCCCGCCTCCATCGACTTCCCCGCCATCATCTGGCCACTCGCCCGCCAGCCGGTCACCCTCCTGGCCCACAGCGCGCACCCCCTGGCCGGCGAGAACCATCTTTCCTTGGGGGATCTGCAACGTTTTCCCCTTCCGGTGATCCCGGCGGCCGGCTTCCCTCGCACCCATGCCATCTGCGCCGACATCGGGCTCGGCACGGTGGAGGTCGGCAAGCGGCGCTACGACACCGACTCCTGGGAGGGCCAGACGGCGGATCAGGTCTCGCTGGCCTTCACCACACCGTTGAACGCCCGGGCCTTCCCCACCCTGGCCCGGCTGGATTCCGGGCCTCTGTTCACCAACCGGCTCGCCCTCGTCTGCCGAGCGGATGTGGGCGAACATCCACGGCTGCAAGAACTCCACTGCCTGCTCCTGGCCCGTTTGCAGCACCTGAAGAGCCATCATCCCGAGCTGGACCGGCTCCAGCTGCAAGCTTGACCGCCTTGACGCCCCCCCGCTGGTCTTTGCTCACAGCCAGGCAAGGCACCCGGGGACGACGAGCCGAACCAGGCTGCGGGTTCGGCGCAGGAGGCGGCCCTCCCTCGGTCTTTGATGCGTTTGTTTAAGGTGTTGGCCGCTCAGCGGTGTCTTCCCCGCGCCAGGTGACCCCTTCCATGCCGCCCTGCCCGACGCCCGCGTTGGCATCCTCCCCAAGCAGGCCGCACACCACTCCCGTGCCTCAAGCCGTGCGCACGGTCCCGAAAGACTTTCTCGATCCACCGCCCGCCCTCAATCCCACCGTGGGCTTGTTCCTGGGCGGCTACGCCCTGGCAGGACTCTCCGTCTGGGGTTGGTTCGGCGCCGGCTGGCCCCTGCCTGTGCTGCTCGCTCTCGGGTTTCTGGCCCTCCACCTGGAGGGCACAGTGATCCACGACGCCTGCCACAACGCCGCCCACCCGAATCGCTTTTGGAACGCGGTCATGGGCCATGGCGCCGCGCTGTTACTGGGCTTCAGCTTTCCGGTGTTCACGCGGGTGCACTTGCAACATCACGCCCACGTCAATGATCCGGAGCATGACCCGGATCACATCGTCAGCACGTTCGGCCCGCTCTGGCTGATCGCGCCGCGGTTTTTCTATCACGAAGTGTTCTTTTTCCAGCGAGCGCTCTGGCGGGGCAATGAATTGTTCGCCTGGGGCCTGGAGCGGGCCACGTTTGTCCTGATCATTCTGGCGGCGATTCGCTTCGACTTTCTCCCCTTCATCTTCAACTGCTGGTTTGCCCCGGCCCTGATGGTGGGCGTCACCCTGGGGCTGTTCTTCGACTATTTGCCCCATCGCCCCTTTCATTCACGCAGCCGCTGGCACAACGCCCGCGTCTACCCAAGCCGCCTGATGAATTGGTTGATCATGGGGCAGAACTATCACCTCGTTCACCATCTCTGGCCCTCGATCCCCTGGTTTGAATACCGACCGGCCTATCTGGCCACCCGCCATCTCCTTGACGCCAAGGGATCACCCCAACGCCTGGGCTTGTTCGAGAGCCGCGCGGATGCACTCAATTTCCTTTACGACATCCTCCTGGGGGTGCGCAGCCACAAGCGCCGCCGCAGTCGGCTCCGCCCCCTGGCGGCCCTGATGCCCACCCGCCATTCCCGGCGGCGCATCCTCGCCCTGCTCCATCGCACCGCAGTGTCGCCCCTGCGGCCCGGCATGGATCAACCCTCCCGGGCGTTGCATCCGGATCTGGCCCCACCGCACTGAAGACTCAGCCCGCCTCGTTGAGGATCCGCGGCACCCGATAGAACTCTCCCTCCCGTTGGGGAGCCAGGTTCAGCAGCTCCTCGCGGATCTCCGTTGATTCCACCACGTCGGGTCGGGTCACGTTCACCACCTCCACCGCGCGGGTGGTGGGGGGGATGCCGGTGGTGTCCACCTTTTGCAAGTGGCCCACGTAGTCGAGAATGCGCTCCAGTTGGGCGGTGTAGAGCGCGATCTGGTCCTCGGGCAGATCCAGGCGGGCCAGCTCGGCCACCTTGCGCACGTCAGCAGCGGTGATACGCCCCATGGCCAGCGCTCAGGAAAGGAAGGTGCGCAGATCCTCGCTCAGGGCGGTGGCCGCCAGGTCGAGGAAACGCTCGCCGTGCTCAACCCGCGCCAGGAAGGGATCCGAGCCCATGCGCCCGTCCGGGTGGCGCTGACGGAAATCCGCAGGGCCGTGGATCGGCCCGGCGGGAGCGGGATCCGGGAGGGGACGCTGCTTGCCCCGCAGGGTCGGCTCCAGGTGGAGGGTGAGGGCGATCTCGCTGGGGGTGGCGTGATGACCCTCCCGGTCGCCATAGAGCCGCTGCGCCTCCCGCATCACAGGGCCAGCCATGAACCAGTTGGCCAGCTGACAGCGCAGGCGGGGAGCCACGGGCAGCCCCCGGGCCGCGGCCGTGCTGTGGGCCTGGGCAAAGGCGCCGCGGGCGGTGGCGATGTTGCCCCCGTGGCCATTGATGACGAAGATCCGCTCAAAGCCATGGCGGGCCAGGGAGAGCACCACGTCATGAAGCACCGCCAGGAGCGTGGTGGGCTGGAGGCTCACGGTGCCGGGAAAGCCGAGGTGATGCTCCGCCATGCCATAGGACTGGGTGGGAGCCACGAGCACCCCGGTGCGGCGGCCCACCTCCAGGGCGACGGCTTCCGCCGTGAGGGCATCGGTGCCGATGGCGCCGGTGGGGCCATGCTGCTCGGTGGAGCCCAGGGGGAGGATGACCCCCTTGCGGGTGCTCAGATAGGCCTCCACCTCTGGCCAGCTGCGCAGCTGAAGGCGGATCGCCTCGGCGTCCGCCGGTCGGTCGTTGGAAGGGGATGTCATCACGGACACGGACAGGGTGGTGAAGTTGCCTAAGATCCCAGCAGTCGCGGCAGCGGCATGTTGCACCGCAAGCTTGCTCAATACTGTGTCGAACAGCGGCCGGTCTGGGTGTTCCTGAAAGATCAGCAATGCTGGCTGGAGGACGCCACCGTGGTGGACGTGGATGCCGACCTCGTCACCTTCCGCTACGAGGAGGAGGATGATGAGGCCGAAGAGCGGATGAGCTGGGAGGTGTGCGTGCGCCTGGAGTCCATCGGCGCTGTGAGCACCAAGCTGGCCAGCGTGAGCCGGATGGCCGCCGTGGAAGATCTGGCGACCACAGGCGACTGCCCGGAAGCCGAACGGCTGGGGCTGCCCTGAGCGCCCCGGCGCCTTCAGTGGGCGGTGCCGTTGCCGTCGTAGTCATCGCTGTCATAAAAGCCACCCTTGGTGCCGAAATACAGCGTGCTCAGGCAGAACAAGCCGCTGCCGAACAGCAGCACGGAGGCGAGGGTGAGACCGTCATTCATGGCGGGCGTTGGCTCGATGTTCCTGCATTGTGGGGGAGCCAGCCCGCTGACGGAGCCGGCTGTGCCGCTTGCCACACGCGTTGCCCCCCCAGGTCCATGGAGTCCTCCCCCCCCGGCGTCCTCACCCATCTCGACAGCTGCGGCGCCGCCCGCATGGTGGATGTGGCCGATCGCCCCGCCAGCGCCCGCGCCGCCACTGCGGAGGGGTTTCTGTCCATGGCCCCGTCCACCCTGGCCCTGGTGCGGGACGGCCAGGCGCCCAAGGGGGATGTGCTGGCCGTGGCCCGGGTGGCGGCGATCCAGGGGGCCAAGCGCACCGCCGAGCTGATTCCCCTCTGCCACCCGTTGCCCCTGGCCGGAGTCGCCGTGGAGATCGAGCCGACCCCGGAGGGCTCAGGCCTGCGCCTGCGGGCACGGGTGCGCACCACGGCCGCCACCGGCGTGGAGATGGAAGCCCTCACGGCCGTGCAGGTGGGTCTGCTCACCCTCTACGACATGCTAAAGTCCGTGGACCCTGGGATGACGCTCGGCCCTGTGCGGCTGTTGGAGAAGGAGGGCGGCCGGCATGGACCTTGGCGCCACCCCGACACGGGACCATCCGAAAGCTGACGGGTAAAGGCCGACTTCATCGGGTAGGGGAAGCTGGCGAGGAAGCGAGACAGATCTTCACGGCGATAGTGAAAAGGGCTGGGATGGCGATCAAGCGCTGCGGAGAGATCAGAGGAAAATCTTGGTGTTGAGCGACCGGAGCCCTGGTAGTAGTCGACGTATTTGAAGCTTGGCTCGCGATTGCCATCCAGCCGCAAGGGAACAGCAGATCGACCGAAGGCGTCAGCAAAAATCAGGCCATGAAGCGAAGAGGAGATCACGCGCTCGGCCCGAACGATTTGCTTGGCCACCTTGTATGGGTGATCCAGTGGGTCGACCACCTCGAGCCTGATACCCGCCCGTTTTTGCCACTGCCTCACCCTGACGACATCCGTGTAGTGAGGGATGACCACAGTTTTACCACTGATTCGATCGGCTTTGCATAGATCAGGATATAAGAAGGATACCAGGATGCCGGGGTCAAAAAAGAGAGGGTCACATTCGCCGCTGACAACGTCCGCATGCTGCAATTCAGCCAGCGTCAGCGGTCCCCTGACCGCAAAACAATTTGCAATTCGACGGCGCGGGATCTGACCCTCCCGATGGGCCCCGCTTCCCCAGATCACATCCAGATCACGCAGGCTCCAGAGGATGCTGCCAACCGCCAGCAATTTCCCCCCCTCGTCCTGACCAGCGATCCGAACGCCTTTCTCTGACAGGGCTGAAACCAGCTGATAAGACAGGAAATCACCAAAATTATGACAGTGAAAGCATAATTGTTTAATTCTTTTCAATTTCCAGCCGGCACGTCGCCAGCGACTACTAGAGGCGGTCTTGGTGGTTGGCGTGAAGCCAAATGCAAAAAGATTTATGCTTCTCACTTGGTCCATCTTGCGTGATCAGATGAACCTAGACCCGTTGGCCTCGTGGATTCTGTCGGCAACAATTTTGAAATCAAAACACAGCACTTTCTGGCGCCACACGCGGCCGCATCCCCCTCAAGAGCCAGCCCGCCCTCGGTACCCTGCGCTCATCGGCCGTCCCCGCCCATGCCTGAACCCTTTCCCCGCGAGGGGCTGCCCCTGGACGAGGCGCGGGCGCGGGTGCTGGCGGCCCTCACCCCCCTGAAGGGCAGCGAGCGGCTGCCCCTCGACCGCTGCCTGGGCCGGGTGAGCGCGGAACCCTGTCAGGCGCCAGAGGCGGTGCCGGGCTTTCGCGCCGCCATCCTCGATGGCTATGCCATCACGGACGTCACCCCTCCCCAACCAGGAGAGCGCTGGCGGGTGGTGGGCCGCTCCGCGCCGGGGGCGCCCTTCCCCGACGCGCTGAGCGCCGGCAAGGCCATCCGCATCCTCACCGGCGCCCCCCTGCCAGAGCAGGCGAATCGGGTGCTGCCGCAGGAGCTGGTAGTGCGGGACGGAGAGACGCTTCTCCTGTCTGCGGACGCGGGCTCCAACCCCTGGATTCGCGGCCGGGCGGAAGAGGCCGCCGCCGGCCAGGAGCTGCTGGCGGCCGGGATCCGCCTCGGACCGGCGGACCTGGCCCGTGTGGCCAGCTGCGGCGTGCCCTCCCTGGCAGTGCGTCCTCAACCGCGGCTGGGATTGCTCATCAGTGGCGATGAGCTGGTGAGCGCCGGCCATCCCCGCCCCCCGGGCACGATCTGGGAGAGCAACGGCACCCTTCTGAAGGCCCTTCTGGCCCGGCTGGGACAGCCGGTGACCGAGCGCCTGCTCGTGCGGGATCAACCCGAAGCCCTGGGCCGGGCCCTGGAGGCCCTGGCCGAGCGCTGTGACGTGGTCGTGAGCACCGGGGGGGTGTCCGCGGGCGATGCCGACTGGATTCGTCCCCTGCTGGCGGAGCGGGGAGAGGTGGCGTTCTGGAAGCTGTTCCTCAAACCCGGCCGCCCCTTTGCCTTCGGGCGGCTTGGCGGTCGCCCCTTCTTCGGGTTGCCGGGCAACCCCGTGGCGGCGGCGATCACAGCCCTGCAGTTGGTCTGGCCCGCCTTGCAGGCCCTGGAGGGCGCGACCCCGGACCCCCTCCCCCGACTGCGGGTGCGCCTGGCCACGCCACTGCGGCGGGGCGCGGGCCGCCCTGAACTGGCGCGCGCCCGGCTGCGGGTGGGAACGGAGGGAGAACCGCTGGCGCTGGTGGAGGGCAGCCAGGCCTCCTCGCGCATCGGCTCCCTGCAGGGAGCGGATCTGTTGCTGGAGATCCCGGCGGAGCTCGGCGACCTGGAGGCCGGCCAGGTGCTCTGGGCCCAGGTGCTGCGGCTGCCGATCTTTTGATCCCCTGAAGGACGCCCCGGACGAGGGGACCCCTCGGCCGCGGCTCAGGGGAGCGGTTCCGCCAACGGCGTGTTGCCAGCCACCCAGACGCCTTGGCCGGCGCTCCACTCCCGCTTCCAGAACGGCGCCTCGTGCTTCAGGGCTTCCAAGACCTCCTGGCAGCAGCGTTGCGCCGGCCCACGCCGGTCGGCCAGCACCGCCACCACCACAATCGCCTCCCCTGGAGCAACAGGCCCCACCCGGTGGCCCACGCCAACCGCCCAGACCCCGTGACGTCGCGCGGACTCGGCCGCCAGGCGCTCCAGCTCGGCCTCCGTCATCCCCGGGTAGTGCTCCAGCTCCAGGCCGTCGAGGGGCAAGCCCGCGTCCGTGGTGCCCCGCGTTCGTCCGATGAACACGCTGGTGGCCGCCGGGGCGGCGCCAGACGCGCGCTGCACCCGCTGGTGCCAGGCCTCCAGCAGCTCCCCCGGCGCCAACGCCTCCGGATGGAGGCTCACCAGGATCAGAGCGGGAGCAGGCTGCGCCATGGCGGCTCAGCCTCCGGTGATCGGGGGCAGAAACGCCAGTTCGTCCCCGGGCTGAAGGGGGGTGTCAGGGGTGGCGAAACGTTGATTGATGGCCACCCGCAAGCCCGGGGGCAAGCTGGAGGGAAGGGCGTGGGCGGGGGAGGCCAGGCCTTCCCAGAGGCGACGGGGCGTGCAGGGATTGAGGGCACAGCCCTCGGGCAACGGCACCTCCCGCTCGCTCCAGCCGGCCGTTTCCCGAAGGGAGGCAAACAGGCGCACGCGCACCGCAGGGAGGGAATCGGGGGCGGGGAGGGAAGTGGACAACAGGGGCTCGGCGGGGTCAGGGCTGCGCGGGAGGGGGCTTCAGCGGCGGCAAGAGGCCACGCCGCTGCAGAGGCACCAGGGTGGTGAACCGCAGACCATCATCCGTCGGTTCCAGGGTTCTATTGGCGCGCAACTTGTTGATCAGCGTGGAAGCGGTTCCCCTGGAGAGACCGGAGATCACCGCGATCTCCTGTTGGGGAATGGCCGGAACCGGCTGAAAGGGGTCATCATTGGGCCCATTGAGCCGAGCCAGCAAGGACAAGGTCGCCAACAGCCGGGTGGTGGCGTCTTCGTTCATCAGCATCAGGCGCTCCCCGAGGGAACACAAGCGGTGAGCCTGCAGACAGGCGATGACGCGCATGAAATCCGGGCTGCTCTCCATGGCCTCCTGAAGCGCGCGATGACGCAGTTTCCAGAATGTGATGGGTGTGAGAGAGATCACATCCACCGTCCTTAGGGATAGCGTAGTGAAGACCGCGAGATCACCAATCAGTGATCCCGGACCCATCAAAGAAACGACAGTTTCCTCACCTTGTTCGCTGAGACTACGTGCTTTGGCTATACCAGAATGGACAAGATAAACGTCCTCTCCCCAATCGGAAGCAAACATCAAGTGGTGATTGGCGGGCACCGAAACAACACGATGATCATGCAGGAGTCGCTCCCGCAGGTCAGCCGTGATGGCTTCGAGGATCCTGTACCCACTGGCCATGGGCGCGCCGGACGCACAAGGTAACCATTGTAAAGGCACGAAGCAGGGAGCGAGACCCCCGTTCCAGCACCCAAGGGTCAAGCGGGCCAGAGGTCCTAAACCCGGCGAACAGCCCGAGGGTTCGCTTTGGCTCCCTCCGGCTTGTTCAGATCCGCGCGGACAACGTCTCCATCAAGGAACGGGCCTCCGTGTGATCTGGACAAGGAATCCAGGAGAGTCGGTTGTAGTGATCTGTGATCAAGGTGCGCGCCTCCTCCAGATCTCCCTGCCGCCGCAGGAGCCGCGACAAGGGTAACACCGCTCGCATCCCCGGCAACCAGGCTCCCTGAACGCGAGCCAGATTAAGAGCTTCTCTGTAGCACTGGGCCGCGACCAACGAGACGGGCTTCGAAGACAGAGCGGAATGCAATTCCCCCTTCAGCCTTAAGGTGTCGACCAAGAAGAACCGCTCCTGCGTCAGGGAAGCGATGCCCTCTGCCTCGCCAAGAACCACCAAGGACTCCCGGGCGCGACCAAAACGCCAGAGCAGCTCGGCATAAAGGTTCAGGAACCAGGGCACGCCGATCAATGCCCCGCTGCCTCGATAAGCGGCAATGTAAGCCTGCAGTTCATCCAGGGAGGATTGCTCGTTGCGAAGATAGCCATTCGTCCAGCTGGTCAAGATCCGCGCCAGCAAGGACCAATAGGCGAAACCATTGTCGTCAGCAAAAGCCATATTGATGTGATGCTGCTCATCTGCCTGACTAAATTCAGAGAGACAAAACAACACGTGACCCAACATGCCACGCGACTGGGCAATGGCCACGGGAATTCCACTCTCCAGCGCCACCTCAAGGCCTCTACACGCATGGTTAATGGCCAGATTCAGACGACCAGAGAAAAGGGCATTGAGTGCGTAATAAGAGTGGCAGATTCCCGGGGAGTAGCCCGAGTACTGAATCGTCGTAGCCGACGCGGGCTTGTCAGTGATTTCAAGACCCTTCTGGTAGAATTTCGCCCCTCTTGCCAGCTCACCACGATAGGAATAAGCCAAACCGCTAAGAATGAGATGCTCCAAGGCAAAAGCCGAATCTCCTTTGGCGTGGCTCTTCAAGCGGACGGCGATTTTGGCCGCTTCTGAATAATTTGCCTTAACGATATTAAAGATTCCATAACCGCGCAGCGAAGCGAGCAGGCTTTCCGATTCGCCAGCCTTTTCACTATGGTCGACAGCATTCTCATAGGCCGTCCTGACATCTTCAGCGGCATAGCCGAGAGTGACCTGTTGTGACACCCCAAGGGACAACCAGAGTTGGGCAAGGTAGGTGGATTTGGATTGAAGATTTTTGCTTTTTTCCAGGCGCTTCAAACAAAGCTTGAGATAATTCTGCGCTTCTTGATGGGCCGAGCGCTGAATAGCGGATTCACCCGCCAAGTGCAAATACTCAACCGCTTTGACGTCGTTGGCGGAGTGGAGATAATGGTGGGCGAGTTCGGGAAGAATTTCACTAGTTATCTCAGCAGATTCCGATTGGATAGTATCGCCAATGTGCTCATGAAGGGCCGCGCGTTGGTCGCGGAGCAAAGAAGAATAAGCCACTTCTTGAATCAGGACATGACCAAATTGAATATGAAGCTTGTCTTCATGATCAGGCTTTACAACAAAGCCTAGATTCTCCAGATCAGCCAGAACACTCAACACGCCAGCTTCCTCCTCCGCAATCAATCGAACCAAGAGTGGGACTCGGCAGCGGATACCAGCAACAGCCAGCATCTGCAGATATCTCTTTTCTTTTTTTGTCAATCGATCAATCCGATCCGCTATGGCCATCTTGATCGTCGAGGGTATAACGAGTGAATCCACCTCAAAAGAAGATGTACTGGACAAAAAAGAGTCAACAAATTGCGGCGAACGAACAATTTCCTCGATAAAGAAAGGATTACCTTGTGTTTTACGCTGGATTTCCTTGAGCAGAGAGTCACTGATCGCCAAGCCTGGAACCAAACTCTGAATCAACTCACGTGCAGCCGTGATGTCAAGATTGCCGAGGTGCAAAATAGACGACTTGTCCGATCGCCAGGCGGGCTTGAGTCCCTCCGGACGAGTTGTACACAAGAGAAAAATTGGATTTTCATGAACAATGGAAGCAATCGCATCAACAACGGCGGAAGATTGTTGATCCAACCAGTGAAGATCCTCAAAGATCACAACCAGAGGTTTACGCTTAGCTTGCAAAGCAAGCAAGCGAAGAATCAGAGAAATATATTTTCGTTTCCGCACTGTGGGATCGGTATTCGCTGGCAAAACCAAACCAGGATCCAAATCAAGGAATTGAAAAAGGGTTGGCAGATCTTCCAACAACGCAGGATGAAGCCATTCGATTTTTTCTTTGATCAGTCGCTTCGCTTCCAAGCTCGCCAAACCCGACGAGATTCCCAACAGATTTCTGATTAGTTGAACAACGGAATACCATGGTGAGGACTGCATATGAGAAATACAGAAAGCCTCAAGAATAGTGAACTTATGTTCCAGGGTTTTTGTCACTTCGTACAGAAGACGTGATTTACCTCCTCCCGCTTCAGAAACAAGGATCATCGACGTGCCAGCACCGCCCTCGAAGCGTTGAATGGATTCAGACAGAGTTCGCAGCTCCCGATCCCTCCCAACAAAAGAACTCAATCCACGCTTCATCGAAATCTGCAAATTACGAGAGACATTCGACGGATTCAGCACCTCATACGCATTCACAGGATCAGGTAATCCCTTGAGAACAAGGTTCCTCGGGGGTGTGAGATTGAAATAGTCTTTCACCAACTCATACGTGCTTGCGCCAATCAGGACAGTGCCAGGCTCAGCAACCTCCTGCAAACGGGAAGCCTGGTTCACGGTCTGACCAATCGGCAGGTGTCGCATCTCACGACCAACCTGCAAAGCTCTCCAAATGACGTCCCCTGAATCGATGCCGATACGAAGTTGAATGTCCGGCAGCAAAGGTTCTGAACCTTGGGGACTGCCCATGCTGTCTTGGATCTCCAAAGCCGCATTCACGGCGGCTCGCGGATGGCCATCCAGGGAGCGCGGTGCACCAAAGAGGGCAAATACACCATCACCCACCGTATCAATCACGGTCCCTTCATGCCTTCTGATCAGAGAGCTGATTCGAAGAATGACGGTATCTAAGATCTGACGCCCGTCTTCGATATCCCGCTCGTTGAGCAGAGCCACAGAACCTTTGATATCTGCAAAAAAGGCGGTGACGAATTTGCGCTCATCCTGTCGGTCAAACAGAGCCTGGTCGCCCTTTGTCTGCAAAAAGCCCCCGCAACGCTCACAGACAACCTGCCCGGGTGCATTCGCGAAACCGCAATCAGGACAGGGGGCTAGGCGCAGCGCGGTCCCACAGTGGTAACAGAAATTGTGATCAACAGGGTTGACCGTTCCACAACCGGCACAAGGTGATACAGGAAGCATCATCAACTGTTGTGATTACTTGACAAGGACCGAGGTCAAGTCAGCGGCTTACAGTGTCACCATAACGCAACTTGCAGGGATTTTAACAAAGAGCGATGATAAGATACCTGCTGTCAATCAAGTGCTGACATGAAATCGTCCATCGAAGAGCTTATGAATAATTATAATTTGTTGTTTCAGCAGTGGTTAACCCTCTCCCAGTCGCTCCTTCCACCAGGCCCCGCTGGCGCCAATGTTCCGGGAAGCGAAGAGGCAAGCGATGTTGGCGCCATCTCCCGTGCATTGCTGCAGGCCCTGGCCGCCGCGGCGTCCAGCTCCTTAAGCTATAGTTATTCAGTTCAGTCTATTTTATACAAGCATCAGGCCTCCTTGCTTGCTCTCAATTTTGGCGACGAGGACACCAAGCGCAGACGAGCTTTGCTCATTGATGACATCCGCGGCTTTCTCAGGGAAATTGGCGATACGGCATCCCGTGAAGCGAGAAGTTTTCAGCACCAGTTGGCCTTGATCACTGAACAGCTAGCCCAGGCTGAAGCCCGACAGCGTGACGAGGCCCACAAATAACCAAGCGGAAGTCATCCATCAACGCATCGCCGTCCCCCATCCCGGAATAAACCACAACGACAATGAACCTCTCTTTTGTTGACAACCTAAATTTTCGCCGCGAGGTATCTTTAGTCGAAACCCAGCTCGCGGAGTGGGTGGAAAGCTGCGACAAGGAAATGATCCCAGAGCTGCGCTGGCAATTCATTTCTGGTTCAAAATATTTCCGACCTTTAACCATCTTTTCAACCTATCGGTCTCTGATTCCAGAATTGCCGATACCGGATTGGTTGATCCGCTGCGCCGTGGTCATCGAGCTCTTCCATAACATGACCCTGGTGATTGACGACATATTGGACAAATCCCCAGAACGACGAGGGCGGGCAACATTGCACCAGAAGTTTGGAGAATTAGATGCACTTATGGCTTCGGGTTACATGGTGGCTGAAGGTTACAGGATGCTGGGAACAGATGTACAGGCCATCGAACTCTTCTCGGAATTAATGAAGAGACTTGGGGTAGCTGAATGCCTGCAGTGGCGGCTGCGCAGGCAGGTTTTGGGGGTGGAGGATTGGCGGCATATCGCAGCCGAGGACACGGGTTCCATGTTTGAGATCTGTGCATGTTTAGCGGATCGCAGCGGCCGCCTGCGCACATTTGGAGGTTTGCTTGGACTCTTGTATCACGGCTGCGACGACGTTGGAGATGTACGCGGCAGCGCGGCACTTGGTGGCGGAGGAGTGGAGGATTTACGGGATGGCATTCTCACCTTGCCAGCAGCTCTCGCAATTCGTGACCCTGAAATTGGCAGCCTCTTCAGCAAGGAGAGTCCATCGCTTGAAGATCTGCAACATCTATCCAAGGCCTTCCAAATGCAATTGCCTGAAGCGGAAAGATATTTGGATCAAGTCGTCAGCCAGGCCAGAAAGGAGGCAGAGCTCTTTGCCAATGATCCAGAACCTCTGTATGCCTTGATTGCAGAAACCCGCAAACTCAGCGGCGGGTGAACAATGACCAAACCAACTCCGCTGACGTGATCATGCTCTGGGTGGCCAGGGACGTCATGGTCGTCCAGGCATCTTGATAGGCGCCAAGACACATTGAGGTTTGGCGGGGCCAGTAGCTGAGCACTTGTGGCAGGAGCTCCTGCTTCAGCACTGTGGGATCGCGGTGGCTGCGGCTCGCTGTTTCCCAGCAAAGATTGAGATCTGAATAACTTTTTGCGAGTACGGCATAGGGCATTAACATGAGTTTCGAAGCCGTGATCCAGGATTTTGGATAAGAACGATGCTGTTGCAACGTCAAACGCTTGCCCTTCGCGCTTGCCGACAGGAGCTGTCCATGGCCCGGCTCCAACTGCAGAGCGGCACGAATTCCGCTTTCCACCGCAGCTTCGACAGTGGACATCACCACGTCTTGACTGCAGAAATCACCAGCAAAAGCGAGATTATCAATGATCGGCCGAGAACTGGCAGGGTTCAAATAGATTGTTTTCACAGGATTGCGAGCACTTTCAACATCGTTGAGAAACAGTCGGTGGTTTTTGTTCGAGCGAAAGAAACGCCATTCTATGTCTTCATCACGAATAGGCAGATATTTACGGGCTTCATCAAGCAGCAGTTGGATTGTTTTGTCTTCCAATAATTGTGTGTCCGCAGGCGTTGCCGTATGACTGCTGTCTGGTGGGTCCAACTTCGCCGGAGGGGTGCGAAAAAATGGTAATTCGCC
Organism: Cyanobacteria bacterium K_Offshore_surface_m2_239; assembly: GCA_016882305.1. Classification (GTDB taxonomy): domain Bacteria; phylum Cyanobacteriota; class Cyanobacteriia; order PCC-6307; family Cyanobiaceae; genus Cyanobium. Next base: position 17,911 of record VGQX01000014.1, on the reverse strand, counting down.
AAAATCTGATGCCGCCAAAGCAATGACCATACCGATAGGGTCAGCGGAGGAGAACAGATTTGGATTGGCAATCCTAAACTCTCTTGTGATCTCAACCAGTGTCAATGCATAGTTTGAATCGGTAAGCCCGATATAGCAGTCTGGGGGAATTAAGGAGTTGATTTCAGCTCCCTGCTCAAAGGCGACATAGAGAACCGGAATCGGTTCCGCGCTGAAGGTTTTCGTTGTCGCCAATTCCGGAATCGCATCGACAATGGATGGACGCACTGGGGTTGGCGCAGCGGAAGAACTGGCAGCGGTCCGCGAGGCCAAACCCTCTTCAGGGACATCCGGTTCCAGCACGGTGACTCCCTCCATGGCTTCAAGGGACACCACTTCAGCGGCGGGGACGCCCTCGGGAGACGCTGGCGCCGAGCCGGCACGGGATCCCCCAAGCAGGACGTCCGTAAGGATGCCAAATTTATTCGAACCCAGCGTCACGTCGGGCTCGGCGGTCAAACCCCGCTTCCTGACGGAGGCGGGAACAGGTGTTTGCACAAGGGCCGAGAGCGTCTCGGGTGGCACAGCAAAGACATACACGGATGCAGGGAGAAGAAACCGTTTCTGGGGCACGGTCTTGAACGTTCGCTTTTCGCTCAAGTTTTCAATGACCAGGAGTTGCTCGACGCGAGTTTTCTCCGCATTCAAAGAGGCGGCGACGACAGGCGTATCAAAGCAGAACTTGACATTAAAATTGCTCTGCAGGTGTTGAACCAAGGGTTGGATGATACTCGTGTAAGCGTCACCAGAATTCAAGACCCAAGCGGTCGGCGTTGGCCGCCTGAATTGAAATTGAAAGAAACGCTGACAGGCATAGACAGAAGATTCATCAGCGTCCAGCGACCAGATATAGAGGATCACCATCTGATAAAACTGGGTAACGTGCTTAGAGCTGTAAAAGCGCGTGTTCAAAAAGTCATTCAACGTGGCGACGTTGACATCGTCTCTATTATTAAAATCATCGGCCAACAAGCCAAGCGCGGCATAGGCCGCTAGAAACATATCTGGAGGCGGAATGATACCTGAGAAAAGATTGGAGAAAAAGCTCAAGAGCGCACCATTGTTGCGCAGCGTCTTGTAGGCGGGGCGAAAGCGCTTCTCCGGCTGATCGGGCCTGGGCAGAAACTTAAAGTCTGCCATCGTCCTCCATGTCTCCCGGTCAGCTTTGCCTCTACCAATTGCCTCCATCAGTTGCCAAAAGTTGGCATACCAGTCGCCAAACATATGAGGATAGACCTCGAAAACATCATCTCCACGGCTTGAACGTCTGCGGCGTGGATGGGAGAGGGTGGCGCCGAGATTGCCGCCCGCCGTTGTCTCCTTCTCAAAGACCGTCACCTGAAATCCTCGTTGGGCCAACACAAAGGCGGCAGACAAACCAGCGATGCCAGCCCCAACCACAACGGCGGATGGCTTGGGGGAAGAGGTCATGAAAGCAGAGGTGAGAGAGGGGGTGAGAGAGGGGGATTGCACCCGCAAGGCTCGGCGAGACCAGGAGAGTGAAGACCGCATCGTTCATTAGCGACAGTTTAGGCGCGGACCGAGCCATCCGTCAGTCCCGACACCTTCCCTGGCAACCACCGACGCCATCCCTGGCAACCCTCGGTGCCGCCTCTAGTAACGGCCGTTGCCATCCCTGACGCCGCCAAGAAGGGAGAATGAACGCTCCTCCACCCTGAACACGTGTCGTTGGCCATTGCCTTGCTCACGGTGTCGGATACGCGCACCCTGGCGGATGACCACTCCGGCGAGGCCTTGCGGCAACGGCTGGAGGCGGCGGGACACCAGCTGCGAGAGCGGGCGATCGTGCCGGACGATCGCTACCGCATTCGCGCGGAGATGAGCCGCTGGATCGCGGATCCCGGGGTGCAGGTGGTGATCAGCAGCGGCGGCACGGGGCTGGCAGGCCGGGATGGCACCCCGGAGGCGGTGGCGCCCCTGCTCGACAAAGTGATCGAGGGATTCGGGGAGCTGTTTCGTGTGCTGTCGTTCGAAACGATCGGCACGAGCACCCTGCAGAGCCGCTGCCTGGCCGGAGTGGCGAACGGCACGCTGGTGTTTGTCCTGCCCGGTTCACGCGACGCGGTGGAAACCGCCTGGGATCGCTTGATCCGCGCCCAGCTGGACGCCGACACGCGTCCCTGCAACCTGGTGCAACTCCTCCCCCGGTTGCGTGAATCACCGGATCAGCCGGCGACGGAAGGATCCGCTCGCCTGCCGGGCCTGAACGCTGAAGGCTGAAGCAACCTCGCTGCGGGGGAGGCGCGGCCCGAGGCCCGGTGGCAGAGGAGCCGGGAGCAGACATGGAGGACGGCTTGACAACCGAGATCTTTGCAAGTAATTTTATAAAAAAATAAATAGTTTCAACCTCCATGCTCAAACGCGTCCTTAGACGATGGATACACAAGACCAACCCCCTGCAAGATCGCTGGGATTACTTTCAAGAAAATGATGCCGCTTCGCTTGTGGCCAGCCACTTGATCAAGGCCATCCCCGACGACAAGCTGACAGACATCACCTATCTCGAAACAGAGCTGATTCCCGCCTTGGGGCTGAATAATGAGAACTTGCATGAGCAACCCCAAGAACTCTCCCCATTCATGGGGACAGGCCTCCACGTCTTTCAATATCCAAACCAGCTGTCCCGCTATCTCGCCTGGTTGACCGAGCACGCCAAAGAAACCAGACACTATGTCGAAATCGGATCTCGCTGGGGCGGAACGTTCATTGTTGTTTGTGAGTGGCTGCGTCGCATCGGCGCTCCCTTATCCTCGGCAATCGCCGTCGATCCGATCGGCGAAACGCCCATGATCAAGCGCTACGGCGAACACCTGGTGGGTGATGGCATTGATTATCAATTCATCAAAGATTTTTCGACTGGCCCTGTCGTCAAAGCCGTCTTTGAGGACAGGTGCCCTGATTTTGTGTTCATCGATGGCGACCACAGCATGAGGGGAGCGCTGGCGGATCACATGCTGGCGCGGCAGTGCGCGCGCATCATCGTGCATCACGACATCTCCTCGGATGCCTGTCCGGAAACGACAGCGCTCTGGCAGGCCCTGAAGGAACTGGAAAGGGGCGTTTTTGCCGCCGAAGAGTTCATCGATCAATACCCTTCAGTGAAAGGGTCCTTTTTAGGGATCGGAGCCTTGAAACGAAGCCCCATGGCCGAACCCGGGTAAATCCACTCAAACCGCCGCCGACCACCCGGCCCAGTCGGCTGGGGGTTTGCATCAACAGGAGTCGCCCCGAACCATGGAGGTGGCGGAAGGGAACATCCACCAGCCCTCCCTACACTCACGCCCACGCTGCCCCTGCCCATGGCTGACTTTTCCCCGCGACGACGGCGCCTGCTCGGAGCCGCCGCCGCGGTCACCACCGCCAGCGCCCTGGCCGCCTGCCGCATCCGTCGCGCCGACGAGGTGAAGGCTGGCGCGGCCCTGCCCCTGGTGCGCTGGCGCATGGCCACCAGTTGGCCCCACTCCCTCGACACGATCTTCGGCGGGGCGGAAACGATCAGCCGCCGCGTGCGGGAGATGAGCGATGGCCGCTTTCTGATTCAGCCGTTCGCCGCCGGGGAGCTGGTGCCGGGGCTGGAGGTGTTGGAAGCGGTGCAGAACGGTTCGGTGGAAAGCGGACACACCGCCAGCTACTACTACCTCGGCAAAAACCCCGCCCTGGCCTTCGGCACCGCCGTGCCCTTCGGCCTCACGGCCCAGCAGCAGAACGCCTGGCTGCACGCGGGGGGAGGGCTGGAGGCGATCAATCAGCTCTACGCCGACTTCGGCGTGCGCAGCTTTCCGGCGGGCAACACCGGCGCCCAGATGGGCGGTTGGTTCAAGCGGCCCCTGGAGGGGCTGGCCTCCCTTCAGGGCTTGAAGATGCGCATCCCCGGCCTGGGCGGCAAGGTGATGGCCGCCCTGGGGGTGAATGTGCAGGTGCTGCCGGGGGGAGAGATTTTTCTCGCTTTGGATCGGGGTGCGATTGACGCCGCCGAATGGACCGGCCCCTACGACGACGAGAAGCTGGGCCTGAACAAGGCCGCCCGCTACTACTACTACCCCGGCTGGTGGGAACCGGGGCCCACCCTCACCGCCCTGGTGAATCTGCAGGCCTGGGGCCGCTTGCCCGCCGAGTATCAAGCCATGTTCCAAACGGCCTGCCAGGAGGCCAACGCCCTGATGCTCAGCCGTTACGACGCGCTCAACGCCGGCGTGCTGCAGCGGTTGATCAAGGGCGGCACCCAGTTGGAGTTCTACGGCGACGCCATCCTTCAAGCCGCCCGCGAGGCCACCGACCAGATCCTCGCCGACAGCGCCAAGGACGCCACCTTCCGCAAGGTCTACGACCAATGGCAAGGGTTTCGCCGCGAGGTGTTCGCCTGGAATCGGGTGAATGAGTTTTCCTACGCCCGCTTCGCCTTCGGCGGCGGCAAGGAGGCGTCATGAGCGAGCGCTGGCTGCGTCTGGCCGACCGGATCGACGCCCTCAACCGCCTGGCGGCGCGGCTCGGTCGCTGGGCCCTTCTCCTCATGCTGGCCCTTGGCACCTGGAACGTGGTGGGCCGTTACGCGGGCCTGGCCATCGGCCGCAACCTCAGCTCCAATGCCCTGATCGAAGGGCAGTGGCATCTGTTCGCCCTGCTGTTCCTGTTGGCCCTGGGTTATGCCCTCCAGCGCGACGACCACGTGCGCGTGGATGTGCTCCAAAGCCGCTGGAGTCCGCGGCGCAAGGCGAACGTGGACTTGGCGGCCACCTTGGGCCTGCTGCTTCCCTTCGTGGTGGTGGTGCTGATCGCCTCGGTGGAGCCGACGTTGCGGTCCTGGGCCCAAGGGGAGATGTCGCCCGATCCGGGCGGCCTGCCGCGCTATTGGGTGAAAAGCCTGATTCCCCTGGGTTTTCTGCTGCTGGGGTTGCAAGGGGTGGCGCAGGCCATCCGGCTGGCGCACGGCCGGCGCCCGGGCCTCCACGACCACCACGGGGAGGGCTGAGCGATGGAAATAGAAGTGTTGGGCTGGGTGATCACGGTGGAGCCCGGGGAAATCCTGGGCCCCGGCATGTTTCTCGGGCTGGTGGTGGCCCTGCTGAGCGGCTACCCGGTGGCCTTCGGCCTCGGCGGCGTGGCGGTGGTGTTCGCCGCTCTGGCGATGGCCCTGGGGGTGATTGACGCCTCCTTCCTGGCGGCGTTGCCCCAGCGGATCTTCGGGATCATGGGCAATGTCACCCTGCTGGCGATCCCGGCCTTCGTGTTCATGGGGGCGATGCTGGAGCAATCGGGCATCGCCGAACGCCTCCTGGAAACCATGGGGCGGCTGATGGGGCGCCTGCGAGGGGGGCTGGCCCTGGCGGTGGTGCTTGTCGGCACGGTGCTGGCCGCCACCACGGGGGTGATCGCCGCCACGGTCACCACCATGGGGTTGATCTCCCTGCCGGCGATGTTGCGGGCCGGCTACGACAAGTCGCTGGCGACGGGGGTGATCGCCGCCTCCGGCACCCTCGGGCAGATCATCCCGCCCTCGATCGTGCTCGTCGTGCTGGGCGACCAGCTGGGAGTGCCGGTGGGGGAGCTGTTCCTGGGGTCGGTGATTCCGGGCCTGCTGATGAGCGGTGCCTTCGCGCTGTATGTGGTGGTGATCAGCGCCCTGCGGCCTGAGCTGGCACCACCCCTGGACACCGCAGGCCTGCCGCCGCTGACGGCGGGCGGCTTGGGGAGGGTGCTGGCGGCGCCCCTTGGCCTGATCCTGCTGGTGCTCGGCAGCATCTTCTTCGGCATCGCCACCCCCACGGAAGCGGGGGTGTTGGGGGCGGTGGGCGCCATGGCGCTGGCGGCGCTGCAGGGGGGCTTCAGCCGGGCGGCGTTGCGGGAGGTGAGCGATTCCACCCTGCGCACCACGGCGATGGTGCTCGCCATCCTGATCGGCTCCACCGCCTTCAGCCTGGTGTTCCGCGGCGTGGGCGGCGATGTGCTGATCAGCGATCTGCTGCTGCATCTGCCGGGCGGCCGGGCGGGCTTTCTGGCGGTGAGCATGCTCGTGATCTTCGCCCTGGGCTTCTTCATCGACTTCTTCGAGATCGCCTTCATCGTCGTGCCGCTGCTCCTTCCCTCCGCGCGCCAGCTGCTGGGTCCCGAGGGGTTGCTGTGGCTCGGCGTGGTGATCGGCGCCAACCTGCAGACCTCCTTTCTCACCCCTCCCTTCGGCTTCGCTCTCTTCTACCTGCGGGGTGTGGCGCCACCCGGGGTGACCACCGGAGACATCTACCGCGGCGCGATTCCCTTCATCGTGTTGCAGCTCTCGGTGGTGCTGTTGATCCTGATCTTCCCCCAGCTGGTGACAGCGATTCCAGCCATGGCCGCCGCCAGCGGTGGTTGACAACAGCCCCAACGGGGCCCGCAGCACCGCTGCCGCCCTCGCCCTCTTCGATGGGCTGCCGACCGTGGCACCGGAGGAGATGCTCGGCGCCTGGCGGGGGGAGGGCTTTCCCACGGGCCATCCCCTCGATGGGGTGCTGGAGGCGTTTCGGTGGCAGGGCAAGCGGTTCGAAAGCCTGGAAGATGTGCATCCCCTGGTGTTTCACACCGCGGGCGGTGGCTTGGTCTCGGTGAATCCCGGCCTTGTGCCGATGGCGCTGCTGTGCGCCCCCCGGGTGGCCCGGTTGGCACCGCTGGGGGGCCTGTTCCCCTGGCTGGCGCCACTGGTGGCCACCCGCAGCTCGGCCGCCCGGCTGCGAGCCACGCTCCACCGGGGGCAGGTGACGGCGACGATGGTGTACGACGCCCTGCCGATCCTGGATGTGTTCCGGCGCCTGGAGCCGGACGCGCTGCTGGGGTTGATGGATGCGAAGGGGATGGCGCAGCCGTTTTTCTTTGTGCTGCGCCGGGTGGAGGAAGAGCCCAGCGGCGCCTCCTGACCTCCCCCTGAATCACGGCGCCCTGTCCGGAACCAAGAAAGGGTGTCCGGGGAAGAATGCCCCGCATCGCTGAGGGAACGGTGTCCGCGCTTCTGCTGGGTTGGTTGATCGGTCTATCCCTCGTGGCGGCCTTGCTGGCCTGGCGCGCCCTGCTGGCGATCCACCATGGCAACAGCCTGGTCACCGGCGCGGATCTGGTGGGACAAGTGGGGTCGCTGCGGCTGCCCTGCGGTCCGAAGGAGCGCGGGCTGGTGCGCCTCAGCGTGCGCGGCTCCGTGATCGAGGTGCCGGCCTACAGCAGTGCCGGGCCCCTGCGCCGCGGCCAGACCGTGATGGTGCTGGAGCAACGCGGCGGCGATGTGTGGGTGACGCCCCACGCGATCCCCCGGACACCCTGACCCTGCATCCACACGCCATGGAAAACCCCACAGCCCCGCCGCCCCTGCGGCCGGTTGTCGCCACCCCTCGCACACTGGGGAACGCCCACGCCACCGCCTCGATCGGGCCCCTGGCAACGGTGGCTCTGGGCGCTCAACGGGCCACGGCCGAAGCCAGCCCGCCACCCTCCAGCAGCGGCCCGCCCATCCTCGTGCCGCTGCTGACGCCTCTGGTGGTGGGCGCGGTGGCGCTGGTGGTCTGGCGGCTTTGCGTCCCGAACTGCCGCCCCAACCAGATCCTGGTGATCGCTGGCCGCCGCCATCGGCGCGGCGATGGCCAGACCGTGGGCTACCGGGTGATCAATGGCGGCCGCGCCTTTGCTCTGCCGCTGCTGGAGCGCTGCAGCCGAATGGATGTGCGCGTTGTGCCAGTGGCCCTCCAGGTGGAGAAGGCCTATGCCAAGGGCGGCACGCCGATCGACGTGGAGGCGATCGCCAGCGTGAAGATCGACACCGATCCAGCCCTGGTGGGGAATGCGATCGAGCGCTTTCTGGAGCGGGATCCCAAGGAGCTGGTGGAGGTGTCGCGTCAGACGCTGGAGGGTCACCTGCGGACGATGGTGGCGGCCCTCAGCCCGGAGCAGGTGAATGAAGACCGCCTGCGCTTCGCCCATGAGGTGGGGGAGGTGGTGCAGCCGGAGATGGGCAAACTTGGACTGCGGCTCGACACCTTCAAAATTCTGCGGGTGAGCGATCAGGTGGAGTACTACGACTCCCTGGGACGGGCGCGGCTGGCGGAGGTGTTGCGCGACGCGGCGATCGCTGAGGCGGAGGGTTTCGCGGACGCCGACCAGCGGGAAGCGGAAGCGCAACAGCGGGCGGAGGTGGCCCGCACCGAGGCGCGCACGATTGTGCTGCAAGCCCAGAACGCCCTCCGGACCACCACAGCGCAACTCGACCAGCAGGCCAGGCAGGCGGAGGATCGCGTGGAGGCCGCTGCGGCGGAGGCGCGCACGCGGGCAGAGCAGGCGTTGCAGCGCCTGAGGGCGGAGCTCGAGCGGCGGCGCCTGGAGGCGGACACGGTTCTGCCGGCGCAGGCGCGCCAGCAGGCAGAGGAATGGCGCGCCCGCGGTGCCGCCGCCGCCACCGCCGAAACCACGAAGGCTGCCGCGAGCGTCAACGACAAACTCTCCGCCGTGTGGCACAACGCTGGCGAGGAGGCCGCAGCGATCTTCCTGTTGCAACAGGTGGAGACGATCGTGGCCGAGGCCGCACAGCTGGCCGGCCAGTTGGAACTCGGCCACATCGACGTGCTGGAGAGCGGCAGCCCAACCTCCCTCGCGGAACTCGTCACCCTCTACCCCGCCGTGATGCGGGGCTTCCTCGACAGCGTGCGAGACATCCTCGGCATTGATGTGCTTTCCGCCCTCACCGTTCCTCCCTCCAAGCCATGACCTCACTGTTTTCTCTGCTTCTGCTCATCGGCGGTCTGGCGGCCGTCACGGGTGTGCGGTCCTGGTATGCGGTGTGCCAGCCCAACCAGGTGTTGGTGATCTATGGCTGGCGCAGTCGACGTCAACGCGGCGAGGAGCGCTTGATCGGCTACCGGCTGTTGAAAGGCGGCAGCAGCTTTGTGTTTCCGCTGGTGGAGGAGGTGGCGGCGATGGATGTGGGCAACCTGATCATTCCGCTGACGGTGCGCAATGCCCTCACCCGCGGCGGCATCCGCGTCTCTGTGGAGGCCGTGGCCAATGTGAAGGTGGCCAGCCGTGAACCGGCGATTCATGCCGCCGTGGAACGGTTGTTGGGCAAGACCACCAAGGAGATCAAGGCGCTGGCGCAGGTGACGCTGGAAAGCAACCTGCGGGGCGTGCTGGCCACCCTCACACCGGAGCAGGTGAACGCCGATCGCGAGGCTTTCGCCGTGGCGATGCTCGCCGAGGCGGAGGACGACCTGCGCCAACTGGGCCTCGAGCTCGACAGCCTGCAGATCACCGCCATCACCGATGACGCCCGTTTTCTCGACTCCCTGGGCCGCCCCCAGCAGGTGGAGCTGCTGCGCCAATCGCGGATTGCGGAGGCGGAAGCCCGGGCCCTGGCGCGGATCCAGGAGGCGGAGAAGGGCAAGGTGACCGAGCTGGTGCGGCTGCGACGGGATGAGGCGATCGCCCGGGTGGAGGCCGAACGCCGCATCCGCGACGCCGTGAGCCGCGAAACGGCGCTGGTGGCGGAGGCGGAAGCGCAGATCGCCGGCGAGCGAGCCCGTGTGGAAGCGGAGCTGCCGATGCAGGCGGAGCGCATCGCCATGGTGACCAACCAGTTGCAGGCGGATGTGGTGGCGCCAGCGGAAGCGGAGTGCGCCCGCGCAGTCGCCCTCGCCAAAGGGGGCGCCGCAGCGATCCTGGAGGAGGGCGCCGCCCGGTCGGAGGGTCTCAACGCCCTGGTGGCCTCCTGGCGGCAAGCGGGTCCCGATGCCCGCGCCGTTTATCTCACCCAGCGGCTTCCCGCCCTTCTGCCCCTGTTGCGGGGCGCCGTGCCCGCCCTGAAGGTGAAGGAGCTGCGGTTGATTGGCGAGGGAGCCAACCCGTCGCCGTCCCTGCCCACCCTCCTGGCCCAGGTGCAGTCAGCCACGGGTTTCGACGCCGCCCGCTGGCTGGGCGAGCGCGGCACGGCAGGGGCGGGGGAGACGGTGCCCCGATCGCGTGGGGCGGACGAAACGGCGCGCTGACCGCTGCCGACCGCTTTCGTGGGGCCAGGATTGGCCCCATCGCCCGCCCCAGTCCCGTCCAGAGCAAATGTTTTCTTATCACAATCATCATGACTTCTCCGTGTTCTCTCCCACCCGCCATGGCGCTCAAGCGCCTTGGCAGCACCCTGGCCGCGAGTTTGCTACTGGCTGCCGGGATCGTCGACCCGGTTCATGCCCAGGGGAGCTCAGGGATGCCGATGGCCCAGGCGGAACAGATGACCCAGCTTGATACGGAGGAGATCAAGAATGCCCTGCGTGAAGGGTTGTTGGAGATCCCCATGAGCGACTTGCGTCAAGCGCGCGTCAGCAACCGGGGCTTGAAGGTGTTCCGTGCGGCAGCGGATCAGCGGTTGCGATCCATTCCCCTGGAGTCGTTGATGACGCTGCAACTCAACATGACGCTACCGCTGGAGAGTGGTGGACAAAAGCGAGGAGCGGAGGAGGACACGCAAGAAGTCAACGGAAACATGTTGATTCTGTTCAATTTTGCTGAGATCTGGTCCTGGTTAGCCGTGGTCTGCCGAGAGACCTTGCCTCAGTTCAATGCGATGGACCAGATCCGAGCCCGAACGGTCTGCCAGCACTATGGCCAGTTCCAGAGCAGCGCTCACCCCTGATCCTCCCCTGGAGGATCAGGTCTCTGCATCAAGGAGAGGAAGAATTGCCAGCGTCCCCGGTTGATGTCGGAAGTATCGAGCTGGAATCGGGCGGAAAGCAGAGCTGATCGACGCAGGAGATCAAGTGCCGCGTCTTGGCGTTCAGCGACCTCAGCCTGGCGTTCTCTTCCCTCAGTCGCTCGGTGTCTTTCTTGATCAGCTCGGTATCTTTCTTGATCAGCTCGGTGTCTTTCTCGATCTGCTTGGTTTCTCTCGCGATCCGCTCGCTGTCGCTCCTCACGCGCAAGATGTCGTTCTCGAGCTGTTTCATCCGCCATTCGTGCTGCATCTTGCGCTGCTCGTAGCCGGGATCCCGATGCCAGTTGAGCGTCGACAAAAACTGTCGCCACCGAGGCAGCGATGAGGGGGATACCCCATTGCTGGGGGATGGGGATGGGGCGTCCGGCGAAGGTGATGTGGTCATAGGAGGTGAACAGAGCGATCAGGCCAAGGGCAAGACCGCCGATGGCCTGGCTGAAACCGAGCCGATCAAGGCCCGGCCAGGAAAGGGGTGGTGCTGGGTATTCTGGCGGAGCCAGAGGCTCCTCGCCGCCGGCTGGCGGTCTGTCGGCGCTGGGGGATGGGGACACGGATCGGGGTCGGCTGCGGAGCGCGAGAGCTCCAAGAGGGAAGTGCCACCCGGACGGCGGATCATCACAGTCCCCCAAGGATCGGAAGCCGCCGCCGTCAGCATCCAGGCTCGATGGCCCCGCCCCATGGGTCAGCGCCTGAGGTCACCCAAACGAACCGGAGCGGCTGCGGGCATCCATCGGCACCTGCACGGCTCGCAGCAGGAGATGCGGATCGCTTCCGGCGAGGGGAGGCCAGGGCCAGGCGACCAACTCAGCGAGGCGAAGACGGTTCAGCGCCACCTCCATCGCCGCCTCCGGTCGACCGGCGAGGAGGAGTTCACGCCAGCGCGAGCGATCACCTTGAACAGGGACGTGGCTGGGGAAAGGCCATTGGTTGAGCAATAGGCCTGCCGCCGGCAGAGGCCGCCCGCAGATCACCAGACCAAGATCACTCAGGTAGTTTATATATATTATAAAAGTTTTTCCCTAGAATAGAAGGGGGGCATTTCCCAGGAACCCGCTCAAAGAAAACGGGGTCCGACCTGAGATCCTTGATGTATTTGTCAAAATCAGCTTGTACGCAACCGAACAAGAGTTCAGGTTGAAAGCAGATGAGATTTCGTCCATCAGAAACGACATTTATCGGCGTCGGTAGATTCATGTAAGCGATCACACCGCTTCGCGTCATGCCGTCATGAAAAAGGCCGCATCTGGCCTGCTTGTAGAAGTCCTTAATCTGATTTTCGTTAAGCGTCTTCTCCCCAAACACGCGCAGAAACGAAGAGGAGAAGAAACTACGACTGGTTTTTCCCGTGCTTTGCTCTCCGCGCCTGTATTGCTCGACGCCTTCAAGGTAGGAGAGACAAATTGAGAGAATCACAAAGCTAGCCTGGAAATCCATGTGATCAAGCAAGAGCCTGGCAGGCTTCAAGAACCAATCTTGAACCTGCCTTTCATAAATACGAATTTTATCGGCATAGTTGTTTGGATTCAACATGACGACCTCGGTTCCATCGCGCTCGTCACGGACGACCGGACCTTTGTCCCAGAATCCGAGCATCTGATGGGCAACGTAAATGGAATGGCCCTCCAAGATCGGTTTCGGCATGGCAAATCGTTTCGGCGCCATCAATTTTTTAGACGTCCATTGGTGGTTGGCACATGGATGGGCCTTCATGATGCCCCTGCGTAACGCCAGCAGCCAGCCCCCCTGCCTTCTCTGCCGCTCTTGGCTCCCCCCCCACCTCCAGTACGCTCACCCCACCCACGGTCCGCGACAGTGACGCTCCGCCCCTCGCGCCAGGACCCGCGTCAGGGGCGCCGAGGGGCCCGGGCTCGACTGGTGGCCCTGGCTGTGGCGTCGCTTGCGGCCTGGCAGGGTCCGCCGCCGCTGCTCGCCCCCGCCCGCGCCGAGGCGCCCGGCACCCCCACCCAGCCGCGACCGGAAAGCAGTGAGGCCCTGGCCCGCCGCTCGCCTTGGAGCCGGCCGGACAGCTATCCCCTCAGCCGCCGTCCCCCGGCGAATCTCTACCGCCCCAGCGCCGACTGGCTCGGCCGGCTCGTGTTGCCCACCCGGGCGGAGGTGGCCGCGCCGGAGGCGCCGCGCGACGACTGGGTGTGGATCGTGGTGGAGCAGGCCCCGGCGGCCCATCAGGGGCTGGTGGGACAGCGGCGGCGGTTGCGCTGGGCGGCGCTGCCCCATCTGCAGGGGCTGGTGGCCGCAGTCACCACCACCATCCGGCTGGGTGAGACGGCCCGTCGCGCGGCGGCCGACGGCAACGTCGTCCCCACCCGCCTGAACGGACGCCGCGTCGGGCCGCTGCAATCCCTGGCGGGCAGCCGCCCGGGCGACGACCTCACCGTGCGGCTGGACGGCGTGACGGTGGAAGCGGACGCGCTGCGCATCGCCCAGCCGCCGACCCAGCTCAGCGGCCGCTGGCAGGCGCTGGTGACGGTGCTGGGTCCAGCGGGAGGCGAGGGCTTGTTCCGGGTGCGCCATTTCCGCGCCGATGCGCGCCAGCCCGTCGCCGTCGGCCAGAATCACACCGATGGCTTCGCCAACAGCAAGGGCTTCGTCGGCCCGGTGGAGACGATCCGCCTGCCATCACTCCCGCCCGATCGCTATGGGCGCCGCCTGCTCGACCCCACCGGCCTGGGCCGCTCCCCCCTCAACCGCGACGGCTGGCTGATCCAGGGCGCCCCCGCCGCCGATGGCGTGTTCACCGCCCAAGCCGTCATCCCCTACGCCGTGCTGCGGCTCACCCCCGAGCGGCTGGTGCGGGGCACCGAGGACGCCCTGGCCTTCGTGCATCGCCAGAACTGGAGCGCCGATCAGTTGCGGCGCGGCAGCCAGCACCACACCGCCCTGGTTCCCGGCCGCGAAGCGCCCCCGCCCTGGCGGGTGGGGGATCGGGCGCTGCTGATGCACCTTTTCGGCGGCATCGGCGGCGCGGACGGCGAACCGGTGTCGATCTGGACCGTCACCGGCCACTTCTCCTTCGGGGAGGCAACGGTGGTGCGCGATGCCTTCACCGGCGAGCCGCGGCTGGCGATCCGCTACCACCAGATCTATGCCAGCAACCCCAATGGCATCGTCTCCGGCAGCCAGGACTGGAGCGCCTACGGCGGCAGCCTGCAACGGGGCTGGGCGGGCCTGCGGCCCTTCTCCGATGTGCTCGTGCCGTTCGGCGGCCCGGTGCTGGAGGCCGTCGCCCTGCAAACCGAGCTCCTGGCAGCCCGCTACCGCAGCGGCGATGGCGGCGGCGTCGCCCTCGTCACCCCCTCCACCTCCTGCGTGCAGGATTCCGGCCAGGCCCTCTGGATCGCCATCCGTCAGTGGCGCGAGCAAGGTCAGGCGCAAGCGCGGGCGATGTCTGCGGAGGATCGCGACCACCTGCGCAAGCTGGGCCTCGCCCTCGACCGGCTCCTCAAGCCCTTCGGCCAGGTGCGCGGCGACTGGGCCCACAACGCCCGCCGCACCCTGGCGGCCGGCACCGGCCAGGGCGCTCCCGCCCCGAACCCCCGCGACGCTGACGCCGACCGCTTCGAAACCAGCCAGAGCCTCCAGGACGCCCTCCTCAGCTGGCGCTCCATCCTTCCCCGCGCCGCCCACGACCAGTTCGCTGCCGCCTTCCTCAAGGCCGACCTGCCCCTGCTGGTGGTGCGCACCAACCAGCTCCCGGGCGCCAATCCCCGCCAGGAGCCCGTCGCCCCGACGGTGTTGTTCGGGCAAGTGCCGTGGATCTCCACCCTCCTCGGACGCCTCGGCGACAGCCTCTTCCCCCCCGGAGGCGCCGCCGCCGCAGGCGCGCTGGCGATCGGGATCACGCTCGGCGCCATCGGGATCGGCCTCCGCCAGGGCTGGCGCCAAGGCTGGCTCCTCCTGCCGGCGATCACCGAGGAGCTGGTCTTCCGCGTCCTGCTCCTGCCGAGCGCCCCGGAGGGGATGTCGCTGTTGGCGCTGACCCCCTGGATCGCCCTGAGCGTTGGCCTGTTCGTCGCCTGGCACGGGATCCGCCCGGGGCTCCACCAGCCCCCGAGGCTGGCGCGCCTCACACTGCTGGGGACAGCCTGTGCCCTGGCCTTTGTGGCGAGTGGCTCCCTCTGGCTGCCGGTGTTGCTCCACTGGCTGGCGCTGCTGGGCAGCGGCGTTGGCGGGGGGCTCAGCCCGAAACGTCCGGCTGCCGGGGATCCTCAGGCCTGATGGGCTCCACGGCAGCCAGCGCCTCCCGGAGCCGTCAACTGGAGACGATCGCCAGCAGCGAGCCAGCCGACGTGCATGGAGGAGGGGCGGTGTCAGCCCGGCCGGCGGCAATCGAAGCCGATGCCCTCCTTCCAGCGGATCCGTTCTTCGACGTGGGCGAACATGGGATCGCTGGCGTCGCCATGGGCGGCCGGACGGATGTCGACGAATCCCGCCACCTCCAGGGCGTCGACCATGGAATTGGCGTCCCACATCCAGAGATGGGGGGAATTGCCCAGCCAGGAGCGCAACATCCCCTTGAAGCCCCTGGGCCGCGATTCGAGGCCGAGGGAGGTGGCGCGCATGAAATCCGAGGCGGCGCGCGGAGAGGGGTTGGCGACATACTCGTCCACGAGGGCCCGCAGGTCGGGAATCACCAGGCGAAACGTGCGTCCAGGCTCCAGCAGCCGCCAGGTGTTGCGCAACGCCTGGCGGCAATCGCTGAAACACAGGTGTTCAAGAACATGGGAGCAATACACCCCCTTGCAGGAGGCTTCCGCCACCGGCAGGCCCGATACGATGTCACCGAATTCGACCTCCGGCGGAAACAAGGGTCGGTTGCGGGTGAGCAAGGGACCAAGGACAGGCAGCTTTTCCAGCCGCAGGCGGGGTGAACCGTCAAAGTTTCGCCATCCCTGAGCGACCGACAGGCCGCAGCCGTATTGCACGTAGGGCGACGAAGGGTCGGAAACGCTCCTCAACAGAGTCCAGCCATTGGGCGGATGGTAAGGCAGGTTTCGCGCCACCCCGTCCAGGGAGGTCCGGAATTCAGGGCCTGCTCCGGCAACGGCGCCGCAGGTTACGGGAGGCCTGCCAGCCCATCAGAGCAGCGGCCACAGACATGGGACCCGGCACGGGATCCTGTGCGCCAGGGGACCCGATCAGCGGCGGTGGCTCAGGGGCTGGATCCCATGGATCCTCAGGGGGTAGGTTTCGGCCAGGCCCACCGGAATCGGGACCCCGACCGACACCGGGAGGTGGATCCATGAGGATGGGATCCTCCAAAGGGGGCGGTGGTGGCGGTGGCGCCACCACCGAAGGTGGCTCCAGGGAGGTGAGCGGACGGGCAGAGTTGATGCGCAGACTCCCTCTGTTCCACCAGCTGGCGATGCCCTCATCGTATTGAAGGAAGTCGGCCGCGAAAGAGAGAATGGCGCCATCCGGCCTGGCCACCAACTCGTAAATCTCAAAAGATCCGGTCACGTAGCTATTGCTCAATCCATTCCCCTCAAAATTGATACCAGGGAAGGATGAACCCTGAAATGGATATTTTTTTGCATTCTCATAGATCCCTGGCGTCAACGGCCTGTCATCCGGTGCCGCCAACTCAAGGAGCCAAAAACTGGCGACCGACCTCCCCGACCTGCCATCAAAATCATTGATCGAAAAGGTAGCGGAGGATGCGGAATCCGTATAACCAGAAAACGAGAGGCCATCCTCTTGCGTCACCAGAACAGGCCTGCCGCCGCCAATCCAGCTCTGGGGACTGCTGAGCAGGGAGAACACGCTGGCGGCACGGGCGGACACAGACCACCCGACGACAGGCCAAATCAGGGCAAGCGTTAACAAGTGGCGTGCAGTGAAAAAGCCAAAACGTTTTCGCTTGAACATGACAGGAAAAAGCGGGAAGGTAAAAAGTTTGATGCTCACAAGGCCAATGGAGCGGTAGACGAAAGGCGCGACTTCCGCCCATAGATTTGAACATTTTGGCTCAAAGGAGTGTATGAGCCACGTCAAGCGCCTGGGCTCGCCCGGCTCCGATCGAGACAGAGAACTTGACAAAAAGAATTCAACGTGCTTTCGCGACGATCGTTCTCAAAACCTTCATCAGACCGCTGGCGTGCTGGCCGCCGAGACTCGTGGAATGACGGCTGCGAGGTCCTCACCGCCGGCCCGCTTGGTCTGGATTTGAAGATATTTCCATGACGAACAGGCTCACATTCGCCATGGGAACAGTTCCCGACCGGGCGGCGATCAGCCCGCTTCCAGACGCACTGCGGCCGCCTTGAGTTCCGGCTGCTTGGACAACGGACACCCCAGGTCGTGCATCAAACGATTGGCCTCACACGCCTCAGGTTGAGACGCCCCCCAGTGCATGGGCAAAAACACCACCCCCGGCCGAATCGTCGCGCTCAGCCGCACCGCCACGCGGACACACCCCCGGCGGGAGCACACCCTGGCGAAGGCCCCATCCACCAGACCCAACGGTTCGGCATCACGAGGATGGACCTCCAGCACAGGGCCCGGATGTTTCTGGCGCGCCCGCGCCACATGCACAGTGCGGGTCAGGGTGTGCCAGTGGGCCAGATAGCGGCCCACTGTGAGCACGAGGGGATAAGCCTCATCCGGCGGCTCCGCCAGACCGAGCGGTGCCTCGGCGATCAGGCGGGCCCGGCCGCTGGGGGTGGGAAAGCGTTGGTCGAGGTAGAGGCGGGCGCCCCCTGCCCCCGGGGCGGTTCCCTCCGGAAAGGGCCATTGCTGGGGGCCGTGCGTGGCGAGGAGGCCGTGGCTGAGGCCCGCCATGTCGCACGGGCGCCCGCGGGTGAGCGCGACAAACTCCGCGTGCACCTCAGCGGCGGAGGTCCAGGAAAACTGCCGTTCCCAGCCCAGCCGGCGCCCCACCTCCGCGAACACCGCCCAATCGGGGCGCGCCAGACCCGGCGGCTCCCGAAAGGCCGGACAGAGCGTGACGCGCCGCTCGGAATTGGTCATCGTGCCGGCCTTCTCGCTCCATTGGGCCGCCGGAAGCACCAGATGCGCCACGGCGGCGGTTTCCGTGCCGGCATAGGCCTCGCTCAACACCACCAGGGGACAGCGGGCCACGGCGGCGCGCACCCGATCCAGCCAGGGCAGGCTCACCAGCGGATT
>VGQX01000013.1 GCA_016882305.1 Cyanobacteria bacterium K_Offshore_surface_m2_239 | reverse complement strand
TCACCCAGCCACCCCCCGCGCCATCACCTCCAGCCCGTGGATCCCCTCATAAAAGAGATAGGCGGAAAAGAGCAGCGCCAACACGCCCACCAGGGGTTCGGCCCGATGTTGCAGCCAATCCTCGAGGCGTTCGATCGCCGCGCGGATGCCGCCCCGGCTGCCGATCCAGGCCAGGGGGGGCAGCAGCAGCAGGGAGCTGGCCATTAAGGCGTAAAGGCTGGTGAGCTCCAGATCGGCGGAGAGGCCCGGGTGGTTGATCAGCATCAGCCCGGCCTCCTTGAGATAAAACACCAGGTTTTCCGGCGTCAGCAGGGCGCCGGCGGCGCCGATCGCCACCAGCACACCATCGCTGAAGTCCGGCAGGCGCCCCATCAGCCGCAGCGCCATCCCCTCCTCGCCGATGGTGGCCTGGGGCGTGAGCTGATAGAGCCCCAACGCCAGCAGGCCACCCGCCCCCACCAGGTCGATCAACACCTGCTCCCGCTCGCCATGGGTGAGGCTCAAGGCGAAGTGGCTGCCCACCAGCAGCAGGGCCACCACCGCCAGCACATTCGCCAGGGTCCAGCCGAGCACATAGGCGAAGGAGCGCCGCAGGGGGGCGCGGCCCAGCAGCAGCAAGGTCACCACGCCGATGTGCAGCGGACTGAAGGCGATGCCGATGCCGAACAGCGACGACTGGGTGAACAGGCCTGGACTCATGGGGCTGGGTCAAAGCGACTTGCGTGTCGCAAGCTACACAGCTTCTGGTGCTGACCGTTACCGCCCTTTCGTCACCACCCCTCACCATCACCGCCATTTCCTCTCCTCCCAGACGCCCCTGCCAGCCCCCTCAGGGCCGGGTCATCCAGTCCGCTGCGTTCAGCAGCGGAAACAGCCCGTCCTCCCGCTCCACCGCCTGCACCCAGCGGGGGTTCAGGGGGGTGTGGTGCTCGATGGCATCCATCAGGCGCCAGAAGCGGTCGAGATGGCGATGGATCCGCTCCCGGGCCAGCTCCGTGGTTGTGCCCGCCCGCAGGATGAAGCTCCAATCCGAGCTTTGGGCCAGCAGCAGCTCCCGGCCCGCCTGGTTCAGCCAGCGGCGCTGCTCCGCGCTGCCCACGCCCCGGTTCACCCGCCGCACCATCGCCCGCGACGCCCGCTGCCACTCCGGCACCACCCAGGCATTGCTGTCATTCAGCCAGTAGTCGTGGTAGCCCCCCTGCCCCCAGCTCGACGGGGAGGGCTGGCACACCTGCAGCGGCAGCCCCTCCGCCAACACCTCCCGCAGATGGGTGAAGCGCAGCTCCCGCTCCGGCCCCTGGCGGAACAGCTCCCCCAGAAAACGCGGCCCCTCGAACCACCAGTGCCCGAACAGCTCCGCGTCAAACGGCGCCACCAGCAGCGGCGGGCGCTCGATCGTGTTCGTCAACCCATGGAGCTGCTCCAGCCGGCTCTGGAGATAGGCGGCGGCATGGTCCGCCACCTTGGCCTCGGCCAAGGCGGGGCCATAGGGCTGCTTGTGCTCCAGGGGACACCCCTGGGCGGTGACGCGATGGAGCTTGAGCCCCAGCGGGCGGCGGCTGCCGATGCCCAGGGACCGCAGGTGCTCCTCCGGCAGATCCCAGCCCAGATCGCGATGGAACTCGCGATACACCCCATCGCCGGGATAGCCCTGGCTCGCGCTCCACACCGGCAGGGTGGAGGCGCTGTCGCGACCGAAAAAGGCCACCCCGGCGGGGGAGCAAATCGGGGCGTAGACGCCGTAGCGCGGCCGGGGCTGGGCATGGAGCAGGCCATGGCCATCCAGCAGGCTGTAGCGCAGGCCGCAGGAGAGCAGCAGCTGGTCCAGCCCCTCGTAGTAGGCGCACTCCGGCAGCCAGATCCCCAACGGCCGTTCCCCCAGCAGGCGCTGGTGCTCGCGCACCGCCGTCAACAGCTGGGCGCGCACGGCCTCGGGGGAATCGCGCAGCAGGGGCAGATAGCCGTGCGTCGCGGCGCAGGTGATCAGATCGAGCACCCCCTCATCCCGGAGGCGCCGGAAGCGCTCCAGCAGCCGCCCCTCGCACGCCCGCCACTCGCGGGCCACGGTGTCCAGCTCCTCCGCCAACGCCTCCGCCGCCGCCGCCTGCTCCGGCGGGGCCTCCGCCAGCAGCTCGCGGCGCACCCGCAGCCAGGCCAGGAAGCCCTGATTCAACGTGGCGTCGCTCAGCAGCGACAGCAGGGTGGGGGAGAGGCCAACGGTGAGGCGGGGGCGCTGCTCGGGATCAGAGCATGCCGCCTCCAGGGCCCGCAACAGGGGCAGATAACACTCCTGGAGCGCCTGAAAATACCAGTCCTCTTCCAAGGAGCCCGCCTCTCCCGAGCGGACGTAGGGGAGATGGGCGTGGAGCACCAGGGCCAAAGCTCCTGCGGCCATGGAGATCCTGCGGTGAATCAACTTTACGGCCCCGGTGGCCCGGCCCTGCCATCGCTCGCGACCCGGCCCTGGCCCCTCGCGACCCGGCCCTGGCCCCTCGCGACCCGGCCCTTACAATGGGTCAACTCATAGTCAGTCCGCCTTACACCCCCTGTTGCCGCCCATGGCCCGCGATCCCGGCCGCGTTCTCATCTTCGACACCACCCTCCGCGATGGGGAGCAGTCCCCCGGCGCCAGCCTCAACCTCGATGAAAAGCTCGCCATCGCCCAGCAGCTGGCTCGCCTGGGGGTGGACATCATCGAGGCCGGTTTCCCCTTCGCCAGCACGGGGGATTTCAACGCTGTGCAACGCATCGCCTCCATTGTCGGCACAGAGCACGGCCCCACGATCTGCGGCCTCGCCCGGGCCGCCCCCGGCGACATCAAGGCCTGCGCCGATGCCGTCGCCCCGGCTGCCCACCGCCGCATCCACACCTTCATCGCCACCAGCGACATCCACCTCGAACACAAGCTGCGCAAGACCCGCGCCGACGTGCTCGCCATCACCCGCGACATGGTGGCCTATGCCCGCTCGTTCGTGGACGATGTGGAATTCTCCTGTGAGGACGCCGGGCGCAGTGATCCCGCCTACATGCATGAGGTGATCGCGGCGGCCATCGAAGCCGGCGCCACCACGATCAACATCCCCGACACCGTGGGGTATGCCACCCCCGCGGAATTCGGTGAACTCATCGCCGGCATCAACCGCGCGGTGCCCAACATCGACCAGGCCGTCATCTCCGTTCACGGCCACAACGACCTCGGCCTGGCTGTGGCCAACTTCCTGGAAGCCGTCAAGCACGGCGCCCGCCAACTGGAATGCACCATCAACGGCATCGGCGAGCGGGCGGGTAACGCCTCCCTGGAGGAATTGGTGATGGCGCTGCACGTGCGCCGCTCCTACTTCAATCCCTTCCTGGGCCGCCCGGCGGACAGCGCCGAGCCGCTCACGGCGGTGCGCACCGAGGAGATCACCAAAACCTCCCGTCTGGTCTCCAACCTCACCGGCATGGCCGTGCAACCCAACAAGGCCATCGTCGGCGCCAACGCCTTCGCCCATGAATCCGGCATCCACCAGGACGGCGTGCTCAAAAACCGCCTCACCTACGAGATCATCGACGCCCGCACCGTCGGCCTGGCGGACAACCGCATCTCCCTGGGCAAGCTCTCCGGCCGCAGCGCCTTCCGCGCCCGGCTCGAGGAGCTCGGCTACCGCCTGGAACGGAACGACCTCGATGAGTCCTTCGCCCGCTTCAAGGAGCTGGCGGATCGCAAGCGCGAGGTGAGCGATCGGGATCTGGAGGCCATCGTCAGCGAGCAGGTGCAGCAGTTGCAGGACGAGGTTCCCTTTGTCCTCAAGCGGGTGCAGGTCAGCTGCGGCACGGGGCTCCTCCCCACCGCCACCGTCACCGTCGAAACGGCGGACGGCGAGGCCAGCACCGCCAGCATCGGCACCGGCCCCGTGGATGCCGTCTGCCAGGCCCTCAACGCCCTGATGGACGTGCCCAACGAGCTGGTGGAATTCAGCGTCAAATCCGTCACCGAGGGCATCGATGCCATGGGGGAGGTGACGATTCGCCTGCGCTCGGAAGGCGTGCTCTACTCCGGCCACGCCGCCAACACGGACATCGTCGTGGCGGCCGCCCAGGCGTTTGTCAATGCCCTCAACCGCCTGGTGGTCGGCGAGCGGCGCCAACCGCTCCACCCGCAAAAGGCGCCCCTGCCCCTGGCGGAAACACGCGCGGTCTGAGCGGGCCCCGCCCGGCTGCTCCCCGCTGCGGCCCTGTGGTCCCCCCCCGGGGCCAGGGCCGCCGCTTAACTTGACCTCGAACCCCTTGTTTCTCCCTCCCGTGGAGGCCAGCGCCGCGTCCATCCCCGCCCACCCCGTCCGGCGCGAACCGCGTTTCCGCGCCCCGAGGCCGCGGTCGTGAGGCGCGCGTCCGCTGCCGGCCAGCCGGTGCGTGCTGTCGCCGCGCAATTGGTGCTGCTGCTCATGCTCGCTCTGCTGACCTTGCTCCCCCTCCTCTGGTTGGTGAGCACCTCGTTGAAAGGACCCAGCGAAAACATCTTCACCAGCCCTCCCTCCCTCCTGCCCAGTCAGCCGAGCCTGGAGGCCTACGGCCGCCTGTTTCGCGACCATCCGATGGGCACCTATCTGCTCAACAGCACCCTGGTCAGCGGTCTGGCGGTGGTGGCCAATCTCCTCTTTTCCTCCCTGGCCGCCTATCCCCTGGCACGCATGTCCTTCCGCGGCCGGGGGACCGTGCTGGCTCTGATCGTCGCCACCGTCCTGATCCCTTTTCAGGTGGTGATGATCCCCTTGTATGTGCTGATGGTGAAGGTCGGCCTGCGCAACTCCCTCCTCGCGCTCGTTCTGCCACAAGCCACCACCGCCTTCGGCATCTTTCTCTTGCGTCAGAGCTTTCTCTCCGTTCCGCGGGAGCTGGAGGAGGCGGCCCGAATCGATGGCTGCACCCCTGTTGGCGAATGGTGGAATGTGCTCATCCCGGCGGCCCGACCCGACCTGATCACCCTCGGCATGCTCACCTTCATCGGAACTTGGAGCGATTTTCTCTGGCCATTGATCATCATCGATGAGCCAAGAATTTACACATTACCTCTGGGTTTGCAACAACTTTCTTCCAGTTTTTCCCTGGATTGGCGCCTCGTCGCCGCCGGTTCTGTTGTCTCCATCCTGCCTGTTCTTGCCTTGTTCATTGTTTTGCAACGCACCATCATCCCCACAGCGACAGCCGATTCAGTCAAGGGCTGATCGCTGCGCGTCGAATTCATTTTGGCGCGATCCACCAGCAGGCCTATTCCCCGACAGCGTTACCCCCCTTTAATTCCATTCATTGCTGCTCGCTTCATCACTGCGCCATTCAGCAAGTCTTGCGCCTAGAGAGTCCTTGAGAGCGACGAGCCATCAACGCAAGGTGCGAGGCGGAGGGGGCATCTGGAAAGCGGGAATCTCCACCTCGCCAGGAGGAGTCCCTCTGCTCTCTGCGGACAGCTCGCGCAGCGTTTCCTCCAGTTGGCGCAACCGTTGTTCCAGCGTTCGCTGCTTCTCGTCCATCAACGGGCGCGACTCCAGCATGCGAGAGCTTTCGAGAAGATCAATTCGTTCATGAAGACGGGCGATCTGTCGATTCACTTCGCGCAGGCTCATCACCTGATTCACGAAAACAACCAGCAGGGCGGAGGAGAGAGCCAACTGCAGCCATTGCAGCCAGCGGAAGCCATCCGGACCCGGGGGGCCGGGAGAGAAAACTCTCCCCTCCTGGGGACCGTAGTCCTCCAGTGGATCACGCATGGTCAACACCTCGCTTCCCAGCCGTCAAGGCTTCGCAATCTTTACACCCTGGAGGCGGCGCTGTTGGCAAACCCTGGCGCGACCGCGCCGGCCATAAGGTTGCCCCATGTACGGACCCGCGCGATGAGGCCTCTCGACCCGGTGTCCCCCGGGTTGCTGGTTGTTCTGGGGGCGGTCCCCGGCGCCTGGCTCCGCTTCTGCCTGGTGAGCGGCGGCGCCCGCCGCCTGCGCCGGCCCCACTGGGCCACCTGGGGCGTCAACATGCTCGCCTGCCTCCTCCTGGGCCTCCTGATGGGACTCCAGCCCCTTTGGGAGAAGCCCACCCAAGATGCTCTGGAGCGGGCCCTGGCGATCGGTTTTCTCGGGGGCTTGAGCACCTACTCCGCCTTCATCGCGGAGCTGGTGACCGCCTGGCGGCGCCACGGGCGCCTGGAGGCTCTTCTTCTGGGGTTGGCCTCCCTGCTCGGAGGGCTCCTCGCTTGCTTCTCGGGCCTGGCCCTGGCGCGGGTCTGGCAATGACCCGCGCCGCCCCCCGCTCCAGCCTCGGCTGGCTGGCCCCCCTGGCCTGGGTGGCGCTCGGAGCCATCCCGGGCGCCCTGCTGCGCTGGTGGCTCGCCAACACCCCGCTGGCCAACACGCTGGGCTGCTTCGTGGTCGGCGCCGCCGGTCTCCTGGGCACGCCCTCCCCGCGCCGGAAGCTGCTGGTGGGCGTGGGATTCGCCGGCTCGCTCACCACCTTCAGCTCCTGGATCCATGCCCTGCTCACCCTCCTGGAACAGGGCCAGTGGAGCCAGCTTCTGAGCCAACTCCCGCGGGATGGGCTCCTGGGGGTGGCCGCCCTCCTCCTCGGTGCCGCCGTCCATCGCCGCTGGAGTCGCGGGCCCTCCTCGCCCTCCGGCGCTGACCTCCGGCGCTGACCTTAGGCGCTGAACCCTTTCCCCCCCGGCAAGGGATAGGCGATGCGGCGATGCCGCATTCGCCGCCACACCCGCACGAACGCGCGGATGACCAGCTCCAGCTCCGCCCGGCTGATGCCGCTGGCCGCCAGTTGGCCGTCCTCCCGCCGCGCCTCCACGATGCGGCGCACCGTCGTGGTGGCCCGCGCTTCGCTCGTGTCCGGGGGCAGGGCACGCAGGGCCGCCTCGCAGCCATCCGCCAGCATCAGGATGGCGGTTTCCCGACTGCGGGGGTTGGGCCCGCGATAGCGGAAGCGCTCTTCACTCACCCCGGGCAGACGCTCTCGGGCCTGATGGAGGAAATACCCCATTTTCAACGTGCCCTGGTGCTCCGGAATGAAGTCGGCCAAGGGACGGGGAAGGTGATGGCGTCGGGCGAGCTTCAGGCCCTCATCCACATGGGCCTGCAGGATCCGGGCGCTCTCCAGGGGGTCATCCAGCGCATCATGGGGATTGGCCCCTCCGTCCTGGTTCTCGATGAACCACTGAGGACCATGGAGTTTGCCGACATCGTGATAAAGCGCGCCGGTGCGGATCAGGTCCACATCCGCCTGAATCGCCCGCGCCCCCTCTTCGGCAAGGCCGAGAATCATCAAGGTGTGCTCAAAGGTGCCAGGCGCTTCCAGGGACAGCCGCCGCAGCAGTGGACGCTCCAGATCCGCCAGCTCCATCAGCCGCGCTCGGGTGAGCAGTCCGAAGAAGCTCTCCATCAGGGGAGCCAGGAGCAGGCCCGCCATCAGCAGGGCCCCAACCATCACCGCCTCATTCATCAGCTCCGGCGCCCTCGGCAGGCGCGGTTCGCCGTTCCACACCAGGCCGACCAGCTGGGCGATCAGCGCCTGCGACAGGGCTGCCGCGGCAGGCAGCAGCAGGGCGAGCTGGAGCAGCTGGGCCCGGTTGCGTTGCCGACCCGCCAGGATCGCGGCCAGGGCGGCCACCAGGGCGGCCAACAGGAGCCGCCACTGAAACACCGGGTCGAGAGGGTGGGGCCAGAGCAGGCTGGACACCGCCAGCCAGGCCAGTCCCGGAGCCGTTCCCAACCCTTGCGCCAGCAGCAAGGTGGGGGGCACCAACAGCGCCAGGGGGGAGGCCTGCGGACCCAACCAGAGCTTGATGCCCTGCACCACCAGGAGCATGGCCAAGGCCAGCAACACCTGGCGGGGCTCCAGGCTGGCCTTCCAGCGCCGCATCACCAGCACCATCACGCCACAGGCGATCAAGGCCTCGCCGAAGTGGCCCATCCAGGCGAGGGGTTGGGGACGGCGGTTGATCAGGCCGAAATAATCGAGCACATCAAACGCCTGGGGCGTGATCGGCTCCCCCTGGCGGCTGATCAGATCGCCGCGGCGCACGGTGATCGTGGGCAGTCCCGCCTGGGTGACGAGCTCCTCGATGCGCTGCTGCCTCAAGAAGCGATCGCCGCGCAGGTTGGTGCGGCCCTGCAGGCTGCGCACCACCAGGCGACTGCCGAGGCTCTGGCCCGGAGGCGGTTGGCCCTCCAACTGCAGCCGGGCCGCGAGCAGCAGCGGTTCGTCCGCCACGGAGGCCACCACCCCCTGGCTGAGCATCCGCAGCTGGGCCTTCTGCACCGCCTGCTGCCAGGTGAGCAGCTCCTGGGGACTCCGCCCCAGAAGCCAGGCCCGTTCCGCAGCGGAGAGATTGAAGGGATCCAGGCGGGCCTGACGGCTGCTGATCTGTTGTTGCAGTTGCTTCAGGAGCAGGTCCAGCTCGTCCTGGAGGGCGCGGCTGGCGGCGTCGTCCACCACCTGCACCTGCGACCGGGCCCCAATGACGCTGCGGCGCTGCTCCAGGGCGACGCTGTCGATCACCAGCGCCGCTCGGGGCGCCCGCACGGAGAAGGGCGCCGGCAGGCCGGGGCTCAGATTCGCTCGCAGCAGCCAGGGCCAGCTCGTCACCAGCGCCACAACCACGGAGGCCAGCACCACCGCGGTGATCCCCGCGGCGGTCCAGGGCACGACGGCCTGCCGGGGACGCTCCAGGCGCGAGAGCCACCGCCACAGCCTGGAGGCCAAGCGTCGCGACACGGAAAAGGCCCCGAAAGGGAAAGGCAAGGCCCGAGCCATGACTGGCCAGATTCCAGCACAACTTAGCGATGCTTTCCTTGGCGCTGACCGGCGCGGGATTGCATGCTGGTTTTGTGATGTCTGCCTTCCCTGATCGTGGCCACTGTTCTGGATGGGCGCCGCTTGGCCGCGGAGATTGAGAACCGTCTGAGCGCCGTGATCGGCGCACACCAGACCACGGTGGGACGCCCGCCGGGCCTGGCCGTGTTGCGCGTGGGCGATGACCCGGCCAGCGGCGTGTATGTGGCCAACAAGGAAAAGGCCTGCGCGCGGGTGGGCATCCGCAATCTGGGCGCCCACCTCAGCGCGAGCGCCTCGCCGGCGGACGTCCTCGACCGCATTCAGCGGCTCAACGCCGATCCCGAGGTGGATGGCATTTTGTTGCAGCTTCCCCTCCCCCCCGGCTTGCGCGAGGGGCCCCTCCTGGCGGCCATTGATCCCGCGAAAGATGCCGATGGCCTGCATACGCTGAATCTGGGGCGACTCCTCAAAGGGGAGGCCGGCCCGCGCAGCTGCACGCCGGCCGGCGTGATGGCGCTGCTGCGTCAGGCCGAGGTTCCCTTGGAGGGACGACGGGCGGTGGTGGTGGGGCGCAGCATCCTGGTGGGCAAACCCATGGCCCTGATGCTCCAGGCCGCCAACGCCACCGTGAGCGTGGCCCATTCCCACACCCGCGATCTGGCGGCCCTCACGCGCCAGGCGGAGGTGCTGGTGGTGGCCGCCGGGAGGCCCCGGATGATCGGCGCCGAACATGTGACGCCCGGGGCCGTGGTGGTGGATGTGGGCATCCATCAGCTCCCCCCCGCCCCCGACGCCGCCCCCGGAGGAAAAGCCAAGCTCTGCGGCGATGTGAAAGCGGAAGAGGTGGAGCCCCTGGCGGCGGCGCTCTCACCGGTGCCCGGCGGCGTGGGACCGATGACGGTCGCCATGCTTCTGCTCAACACGGTGGTGGGGTGGTGCCGCGCCCACGATCAACCCCACGACCTCGACGCTTGGCTCTTTTGAGGGCGCCGACCAGAGATCCGGGGCGTGAGCCGGACAGATGAGAGAATCCGCCCATCCCCCGCCATCCGCCATGACCACGGCGGTTCACACCTCCTTTGATTTCGGCGCCTATCTGCGGGCGTCCCGCGAACGGATCGAGACGGCCCTGGAGGCCTCTCTGGGTCCGGAAGAGCCCGAAACCCTCCGGGAGGCCATGCGCTATTCCCTGCTGGCGGGGGGCAAGCGCTTGCGTCCCATCCTCTGCCTGGCGGCGTGTGAGCTGGCGGGGGGGGCCGCCGAAGAGGCCCTGCCGACCGCCGTGGCCCTGGAAATGGTTCACACCATGTCGCTGATCCATGACGACCTGCCCGCCATGGACAACGACGACCTCCGTCGCGGACGGCCCACCAGCCACAAGATGTTTGGCGAGGCCATGGCCATCCTCGCGGGCGACGCTCTCCTCACCCGCGCCTTCGAGATGGTCGCCCGCCGCAGCCCGGATGTCAGTCCGGAGCGGTTGCTGGCGGTCGTCGGCGAGCTCTCCCTCGCCTCGGGCGCTCCAGGACTGGTGGGCGGCCAGGTGGTGGATCTGGAGTCGGAAGGCAAGGACGTGGACCTCACCACCCTCGAATACATCCATCTCCACAAGACCGGCGCCCTCCTGCGGGCCTGTGTGGTCTGCGGCGCCCTGGTGGGGGGCGCCAGCGCGGAGCTGCTCGAGGCCCTGCGGGTCTATGCCCGCGGGATCGGCCTCGCTTTTCAGATCATTGATGACATCCTGGATGTCACCGCCAGCAGCGAGGTGCTCGGCAAGACCGCCGGCAAGGACCTCACCGCCGACAAAACCACCTATCCCAAGCTGCTGGGCCTGGAGGAGTCGCGCCAGCGGGCGGACGCGCTGGTGGGCGAAGCCAAGGGCGCCCTGGCCCCCTGGAGCGAGCGAGCCCAGCCCCTGCTGGCCCTCGCCGACTACATCACCAGCCGCGATCGCTGACCCACCGCCTGCGCGTTTCATGAATCACCCCCTGATCGATGTCCTGGACAACACCGTGCTGGCGTGGGGGTTGGCGGCCTGTGGCGTGGCGCAGCTCTCCAAGCTGCTCATCGAGCTCGTGGTGCATCGGCGCTGGCGTCCAGGGGTGTTGGTGGAGACCGGCGGCATGCCATCCAGCCACTCGGCCCTGATGACCGGCACCAGTGCCGGCATCGGTTGGTTGCATGGCTATGGCGATCCCCTCTTCGCCCTCGCGGCGACGGTGACGTTCGTGATCCTCTATGACGCCAGCGGCGTTCGTCGCGCGGCGGGATTGACGGCCGCGCGGGTCAACGGCCTCCCGGATGGCCTCTGGGACACCCATCCCACCCCGGGGCTGGTGGATCAGGACCCGGTGCTCCATCCCCTGAAAGAAAACCTCGGACACACGCGGCTGGAGGTGTTGGCGGGCAGTCTCATCGGCCCTGCCGTGGCCCTTCCCGGCCTCGTGTGGGTGGGCTCTCCCCTGCATCTGGCCCGCGGACTGCTGCACGGCATCGGGTGAAACGCCCTCCACCTCGACTGCGCGACGCGGCGGAGCTCAGCGGTGACCAACAGGCCGCCGCGGAGGCCTTCGCGGCCTGGTTGTCCGCCCCCGCCGATGGCACGCCGTTTCTGTTGCGCGGCTACGCCGGCACCGGCAAGACGTTTCTCTCCATGCGCTTCCTGGCCCACGCCGAAGCGCAGGGGCTCTGCTGGACGGTGGTCGCCCCCACCCACAAGGCGGTGGGTGTCCTGCGCGATCACCTCGAGCGGGTGGGGCTTCAGCCCACCTGGTTCCCCTCCACCCTCCACCGCCTGCTGCGCCTGAAGCTGCGGCGCGAGGGCGATCGGGAGCGCTGCTCGGAAACCGCTCAAACGGCGACAGCCCTGGAGCCTCTCGGCCTGGTACTGGTGGACGAGGCCTCCATGGTGGATGGCCAGCTGCTGGAGATCACCCTGCGCTGCGCCCAGCCCTTCGCCTGCCGGCTGGTGTTCATCGGCGATCCCGCCCAGTTGCCGCCGGTCGGGGAGAGGGAAAGCCCGGTCTTTTCCCTGGCGCGGGTCTGCCAGGCGAGCCTCACCCGGGTGGTGCGCCATCAGGGCCCCGTCCTGCGCCTGGCCTCAGGCCTGCGGGAGGGTGCCCTGCCGTGCCGTCGCCCCCCCCTGCTGCCCCCCTGTCGCACCGACCAGGGCATGGTGGCGCTCCTGGACCGCCAGGAGTGGCTGCAAGCGGCCCAGCGCGCCCTGCGGCGCTGCACCGAGACCGACAATCCCGATCTGGCGCGCATCCTCTGCTACACCAATCGCACCCTGGAGACGCTCGCGCCCATCGCCCGCAAGGCGCTCCATGGCGATCGCGCCGACACTCTGCCGGTGCTGCCGGGGGAGGTCCTGATCACCCGCTCCCCGGTGCTGGCCCCGGCGTGCGTGGAGGAGGCGAAGGCCCCGGAGGATCCGGAGCTCTGCTTGAGCTCCAACCGGGAGGTGGTGGTGCGAGAGGTGGAGGCCGGGCAGTATGTCCTGACGCCCGGGGGAGCGGGTGAGAGCGGCTGGCTGGCCGGCGAGGACGATGACCCGACGCCCGCCGTGATCGACACCTTGATGGTGAGCGTCGATGCCGGGGACACGCGTCTCACCCTGAGACTTCTGCCCCCCATCGGCAGCCCGTCGCGGCTGGCCCTGGAGCGAACCCTGCAGCGCCTGCGCGCGGCGGCTCGCGCAGCCGAAGCGACCGAGGCGCGGCGGATCTGGCGACAGTTCTTTCTCCTCCGCGACGCCTTCGCCTCCCTCGGCCCCGCCGCCGTGCTCACCGTGCATCGCAGCCAGGGCAGCACCTTCGGCGAGGTGTTCGTCGCGGGGGATGTCTTCTGGCCGCGGGAGGAACAACTCTGCCGCCAGCTGGCCTATGTGGCTGTGAGCCGGGCCAGCCAGGGGGTGACGATGGAAGCGGGGCCAGCCTCAGCCGCCGATCAGACCCTCTGGCGCGACTGGCTCAGCGGTTAGCCGCGCCGCTGGTTCATCCCGCCATCGCCATCGCTCCGCCAAGGCGCAGCCCTTCCACCCCCTGCCACCCCGCCAGCAGGGCCAGGGCGATGCAGATCACCCCCACCAGCCCCTGCCCGTAGCGATCCAACCCTTCCTTCAGCCGAGAGAGGAACGGCCGCAACCGCTCCTGTCCGGCCACGGCGCAGGCCAGGAGCGGCACAAGCAGCAGCAGGCTGGTCATGCCGCTGAACCCCAGGGTGAGAGCCGTGTCCTGCAGCCCGTCCCAACCGGGTCGCAACAGGGCGCCGGCGGCTTTGGCATAGAGAAACAGATCATCCGGTCCCGCCACCTGCAGCGCGGCGCTCAACAGCAGCAAGAGGGGCAGGGGGAGGGCCAGCAGCCGGTCGAGCTGTCGACTCCATTCCGGCTGGCCTTCGCCAGCGGCAAGGCCGCCGCTGAGGGCTTTGAGGCCCAGGGCGAAAAAGGCCCCGGCGGCGAGCAGATCCAGTCCTGTGCGATGGCTGGTGCCCTTCTCCATGGTGAGCAGGAACTCATGGCCGACGCCCAGAAGCAGCCCGATCACCACAGCGTTCATCAGCAGCCAGCTCAACACCAGAAAGGCCCCGCGACGCAGGGGTCGCGGGCCGAGCAGCAGAAGAAGCAACAGTGCGAGATGGAGTGGACTGAACCCAATGGCCAGGGCGTAGCCCAGCAACTCTCCCCAGTGGCTCATCTCCATGGAGGGGGCTCCCAGCTGGTCCGGACCATGCAGGTCTGTTCAGCGTCGGATTTCAAACCAATCCCCTCCCACCGGAGCAATCCTCCTGGCATGCACGCTGAACACCGTCGCCGGCAGGGGCCCCCGCTCGCACCACAACACCAGCGTGGCCAGATCCCGCGCCCGTCCCTCCGCCTCCACCTCCACGGTGCCGTCCGGAAGATTGCGCACCCAGCCGCTGAGGCGGAGATCCTGCGCGCACTGCCGGCACCCTTCCCTGTAGCCCACCCCCTGCACCTTCCCCCGCACGATCAGGCGCCAACGCTCGGGGTGGGGAGTTGGAGCGGGCTCGTGAGGCGCCAGGAAGCGCCGTTCCGCGGCGGCTTCGCGACGGCCTCGATGGCGGCGGCCAGGCGCAAGGGAATCTTCGGGAAACCAGCCCAGTGAATGTGCAGCCAACTGGCGTGCAGGCTCGGTGTGGTCCATCCCTCCAAGGTCCTCTCAACGCCCCACCCTTCAAGTTGCCACAGCGAAGGGCCGGGGGCGTCAGGGGATCCCGGGTGGAGTTGCCAGCGATGAAATTCATGGCCCCGCCACGGCTCACCGGCCCGCACCAGCAGGCCGTCCCGCTGGCCTTGGGCCAGGCGATAGCCCAGCCTGAGGCTGCCGGGGCGGGCCTCGAAGGGCAGCACCCCGGCCATGGGCCAAGCCACGCCAGCGGGATCCACCAGCCGCTGCCCGAGCAGCAGGAGCCCGCCGCATTCCGCCACGATCGGTACCCCGCGCCGGCTGGCCCGCGCCAGGGAGACACGGCTGCGAGCGGCATCGGCCAGGGCCGCCGCATGGAGTTCGGGATACCCCCCGGGAAGCACGACGGCGGCGCAGTCTTCCGGCAAGGGGTCATCCGCCAGGGGACTCCAGAACCGCACGGGCAGGCCCAAGGCCTCCAGACACTCGCGCACCTCCGGGTAGAGGAAATGGAAGGCGGCGTCCCGGGCGATCACAACGGCGCGCGCTCGGGGGGGCTCTCCACCCGTCCCGTCCTCCGTTTCTCTTGAGGCGACAGGTTCCGCACAGTCGACAGGTTCCGCGGATGCGAAAGGTTCCGCGGAGGCGAAAGGTTCCGTGGAGCCGAAAGGTTCCGCGGAGCCGACCATCGCGCCGGCGCCGTTCACGCTCGCCGCGTTCGTCCACTCCAGGCGAGCCCGGGTGAGGACGGCGCGAATGGGATCGGTCTGCCCCGCCGGGGCGGGAGCTGCGGCCAGCAGGGGCCAGAGGCGATCGATGGCCAGGTGGGTCTGGGCCAAATGCGCCCATTGCTCGGTCCGCGCGCGCAGATCCGCGAGTTCATGGGGCGGCAGGAGCCCCAGGTGGCGGGAGGGGAGCTCCAGGGCCGGGTGCGGCGGGAGCACACCCAGCACCGGGACGCCGAGGGAGGCCAGCGACGCCTCCAGCAGGGCGCGATGACGGGGGCTGCCCACCCGGTTCAGCACCACTCCGGCCAGGATGACCTTCGGAGGGCCATGGTCCCGGAAGCCCCGCACCAGGGCCGCCACCGATCCCGCCTGCCGGGACGCCTCCACGACGAGCACGACGGGCAGTCCCAACAGATCGGCCACCTGGGCTGAACTTCCCTCCGCCGTGGGGCCCCGGCCATCAAACAGCCCCATCACCCCCTCGACCAGCACGGCATCGGCCTGGCTCGCATGCCAGTGGAAGGCGCGCCGGACCCAGTCGTCCCCGCAGAGCAGGGGATCGAGATTGCGGCAGTCCCGGCCGGCGACCGCGGAGAGAAGCTGGGGATCCAGGTAGTCGGGGCCCACCTTGAAGGTCTGCACCCGGGCGCCCCGCTGACGCGCCAAGGCGACCAGGGAGAGGCTCACCAGGGTCTTGCCGCTGCCACTGCTGGGAGCGGCGATCAGACAGCTCAAGAGCGGGCGAACCCTTGCGCGGCCACGGCCTCCGGCAACAGGCTGGCGGCCAGGGGCGCGGCCGAGGCCAGAAGGGGGTTGGTGGAATCGTGGCCTCCCCCCAACAATCGGGCCATCTCCTTCTCCTCGCTCTCCTCAGGCAGAGGCACCACCTCCTCCGCCAACTCCATCGCCGCCATGCCGCCCGCTTCCAGACGCATGCAACCGCCGCTTTCCGAGCAGAGAATCACGCAGAGCGGCGGGCGTTGCTGGGGCTGGCAGATCAAGCGCAAGCCCACGATCGCTCCCGGATGGGCCTTGGGCACACCCACGGGCACCGGCATCAGGCGGAAGCGGACGGTCTCGCCATCTGTCCGCTGAAACTCGGCGGCGATGCCGGCGATGACGCCATCCTGGATCACCGGGCGCGAACTCTCCAGGTGCCAGCCGAGACGGTCGGCCATCCAGGCCGCCAGCAGCAGCCCCTTGACCGGATGGTCTCCCTCCACGTCGATGTCGAGCTGAACCACATGTTGGAGCGCATCGCGCCTGGAGGGCGGATCGAAGACCATGGCCAGGGATTCCCGCCAGCTGCGCAGCCGCAACCAGTTGAAATCATTCACCGCCTGGCCGGTGTTGATCCGGTTCACGAGGACCTCCAGGCAGCGAGCCGGCTGGCCGCGGGAGGTGTCGATCACCAGGCGGCGGGGACCGGTGGCCAAGGCCTCCAGCACCTCGATCGGCTCATCCAGGCTGCTATTCCACCACACCCAGCAGGGCAGGTCGTCCCGCACAAGGGGCTGGACCATGGGGATGGCCTCCCGCAGGGCGCCCAGGCTGCCCCGCAACACCACCACATCCCCGCAAGCCGCGCCCGCCCCCCCTTCATCCGGCAGGGGACAGTAGGCCGCCACAAGGGTTTCCAGAGGTTTGGCGTCATCCAGGGTGGGGGCCAGGGTGATCAGTCGGCGAGGCATGTGGGCGCTGATGGCGCTGTCGACGAACTGACCGCGGAGATCCTGGGCTTCGTGGTGGCCGGGCTGTTGGCCCAGGATCCACGAAAGCCCGGGGTCCATGGGTGCCGTGCTGGGGGGAAGCCCGAGGCTGCCCACCAGATCCCGGGCGGAGGAGAGCACGTCGGGCCTGTCGAGGCCGGTGATGGGACCATCCACCTGGCCGACACGGACCAGCTGCTGTTCCAGCCAGGAGGGCTCCCAGACCAGAAGGGTGAAGGTAGCGGCACCGGAAGCTCCGTCCAGGCCGTCATGCCAAAGCTGCCCCAGGTAGGGGACCACCTCCGGGGGAGGAATCTGCAGGGGGGCCAGAAGGGTGAGTTGGGCAGACATGGCTCAGAGACAGAAGGGGCGTGGGATGGGGCAAACGTCAGGGTCGACGCCAGATCAGACCGTCTTCGGCCAGGAGGTTGTCGGAGGCTCCAGGACCCCAGGTGCGCGCCTCATAGGGATGCACCGGGATCTGCCAGGGGGAGTCTTCAATCAATTTCAGCAGCGGGGTGTAGAGCCGCCAGGCCGCCTCCACCTCATCGCTGCGGGTGAACAGTGTGGTGTCGCCGAGCATGGCGTCCGCCAGAAGGCGCACATACCCCTCATCCGAGGGTTCTCCAAAGGATTCGTCATAACTGAAGCCCATGTCCACCGGGCGACTGCGCATGCCTGAACCTGGCGCCTTCACCTCGAACTTGATCTCGGCTCCCTCATCCGGCTGGATGCGCAGGATCAATTGATTGGCTGTGGGAGCCCCTCCTGCGGCGTCAAACAGGTGCACCGGCGCCTCGCGGAAGGTCAGCACCACCTCGCTGAGGCGTTTGGGCAGGCGTTTGCCGGTGCGCAGATAGAAGGGCACCCCCTGCCAGCGCCAGTTGTTGATGAACAACTTCATCGCCACATAGGTTTCCGTGGTGCTGTTGGGATTCACACCCGGCTCGCCGCGATAGCCCGGCAGGGGATGTTCCTTCGTTCCCCCGGCGCTGTACTGACCCCTGACGCAACACTTCCAGGCCTCCTCCTCGTTGGCGAGATGGGCCGCCTGCAGCACCTTCGCCTTTTCGTTGCGAATGGCCTCCGGATCGAAGCGACCGGGCGGCTCCATGGCGGTCAGGGCGAGAATCTGGGTGAGGTGATTTTGCACCATGTCCCGGAGAGCGCCCGCAGTTTCGTAGTAGCCGGCGCGCTCCTCGACACCAACTGTTTCAGCCGCCGTAATCTGAATACTAGAAATATAATTTCGATTCCATAGGGGTTCAAAAATGGTGTTGGCAAAGCGCAGCACAAGGATGTTTTGAACGGTTTCCTTGCCCAGATAATGATCGATGCGAAACACCTGGCTTTCCTTGGCACAGGCCTGAACCACCTTGTTCAAGGCTTGGGCGCTGCCGTAGTCGCGGCCGAACGGTTTTTCGATCACGACCCGACTTCGCTCCGGGTCTGCCAGCAGGCCGGCGCCCGCCAGAGCGCGACAGCCACTGCCATAAAACTCGGGCGAGACCGAAAGATAGAACGTGCGATTGCCTCGGGTCGCCCGCAGACGATCCAACGCATCCAAACGTCCAGCCAGGCGCACCAGATGGTCGCTTTGCTGCAGATCCACCGGCTCGTAGAAAAGGCCTTGGCTGAAGTGCTCCCAAGCGGTGGGGTGCTCAGCGATTTCGGCGGCGAGAGCCTCCCCCATGCGCTGGCGGAAGTCGTCATCGCTCCAGGGTCGGCGAGCGCAGCCCAGGACAGCGAATTCACTGGGAAGGCGGCGCTGCCGATGGAGCTCGAACAGCGCCGGTACCAGCTTGCGGTGGGTCAAATCGCCGCTGGCGCCGAAGATGACCAGGCACTGAGGGGGAATGACCCTCTCTTGGCGCAGCCCCACCCGGAGGGGATTGGTCAAAATCGCGGTCATGGCGAAAAGGCCGTTACCTCCGGTTTAACGAGGCTCAGGCCCCAAGCGCCGCCAGCAAGTGGAATCCTCAACAATTGTGTGTGGAAGCTCTGATCAATAGGTTTCCACGTGCCAACGCTCCTGCTTCTTCAGGCTGGGACGAAGCTCGGCCCAATTGAGGCCTTTGGCGTTGGCCGCCGCGGTCATCGCTTCATCGATTCCAGGCTCCATCCCCTTCAGACCACACATGTAGACGTGGGTTTTGGGATCTTCAATCAGGGCAAAGATCTCATCGGCATGCTCCAAAACGCGATCTTGGATGTACATGCGCCCACCGGAAGCATTGTTTTGCTCCCGGCTGATGGCCTTGGTGTAGCTGAAGTTGTCGGGATAGGCGTTGAGATAGCTCTGGAAATCCTCCTCATAGAGAAGGTTGGGTGTCGTGGGCACGCCCATGAACAGCCAGGCTTTGCCGCGGAACTGATACTCCGGGTTCTTGGCCCGCTCCTCGGCGTCGAACATGCGTCGCAGGTAGGCCCGCATCGGAGCGATGCCGGTTCCCGTGGCCAGCATGATGATGTTGGCCTCCTCATCCGCCGGCAGAAGCATCTCCTTGCCGACAGGTCCGGTGATCTTGACCTGGGCTCCTGGCTCGATGTCGCAGAGGAAGGTGGAGCAGACGCCGTTGATCAGCTCGCCATCCTTCTCGTACTGAAGTTGCCGCACACAGAGGGAGACGGTGTTGTCGTTGGTGTCATCGCCGTGGCGGGTGCTGGCGATGGAGTACAAGCGAAGTTTGTGGGGCTTGCCAGCGGCGTCGACACCGTCGGGAATGATGCCGATGCTCTGGCCCTCCACGTAGTGGAGACGGCCGCCGGAGAGGTCAAAGGTGATGTGGTTGACGCGCCCGATGGCGCCTTCGGCCAGGAGGCTGTAGTTGCCTGTGACCGCGCCGATGAAGGGATCCTTGGGCTTGTAAAGGTTGACGGGGACGTCGGCGTGGCTCACTGCTGCTTTGGGACCAGAGGGTGTTGGGGTGGGAGTCGGCGCCGAGACAGCAGCTGGTGCGGAGGCCGGCGGCGTGGACTCGCCGTCGCCAGCACTGACAACCTTGATCCGACCACCTTTCTGGGCGATGGTCTGCATCAAGGACTGCAGTTGCTGAAAGGGCACCGTCATCACCCGCTCAGCCCGCCGCTGCGGCCCCGCACCGAAGCTTTCAACCACCACGGTGAACATCCGGTTGTCGGAGCTTGAGCCAAGGCCGGTGGAGACACGCATCTCAGAGTTCCCAACACACTGGCGGATCATAGGAAACGCACCAACCGCACCGTTCGGCCGCAATCCGGCTAGCTTGAGGTGGTGAGACAAGACACGTGCGGGCGCAAGCCAGGGCACCTGCCCCAGCTCACATCGTTCCGGCGTCCTCTGAGTCATCTTGGCGCATCAGCTTCTGGCCTCCCTTTCGTCCGCCCAGCCCCTTGAGACAGGCGCTCTCCTCTCCCCGCCGCTGATTTGCGGTCTCGACACGATCCAGCAAGACATGGAACGTTTGCCCCATGGCAAACGAAGATTGGCCATCCAGCTGCGATTGGACGCCCAGCCCGCGTCGATTTGGAATGTTATTACAGATTACGACAATCTCCATCGTTTTATTCCCAATCTCGAGCATTCACGCGTCGTTTGGCGGCGGGAGGACGCTCTCGGGGTGGAGCAGGTCGGCACGCAACTGCTTTGTGGCCTGCGCTTCTCAGCCCGCGTCACGCTGGAGCTGCGCGAGGAGATGGCGTGCGGACGTCTGACGTTCCGCTTGCAGCAGGGTGATTTCCGCTGTTTCCAAGGGGAATGGCGCGTGGGACGGGATGCCACCAGCAGCTGGTTGTTTTACGACCTGCTGGTCCAGGGCAAGCCCGGCATGCCCATCGGCTTGATCGAGCAGCGTCTGCAACAGGATCTGGCCAACAACCTGCGGGGGGTGCAGCAAGAAGCCATGAAACGGGAAACCTCAGCCTCCACTTGAGTGTCGCTGTCCCCGCAGCCCTTCCATCACCCCGAAGGCCTCTCAGCCATCCTCGACCCCTCTCCGGCTTGAGGGAATCCGAGATCCGCATTCCTGCAACGACTGCGGGGGCGACGACCGCATGGTCACGGACTCGTGAACTGGATCCGTCACGTCTGTTGATCTTGCCAAGGCTCGCCTCCCAGCCCTGCAACCACCGC
Source organism: Cyanobacteria bacterium K_Offshore_surface_m2_239 (assembly GCA_016882305.1). GTDB lineage: Bacteria > Cyanobacteriota > Cyanobacteriia > PCC-6307 > Cyanobiaceae > Cyanobium. The sequence goes on along the minus strand of VGQX01000013.1, from coordinate 15,160 downwards.
CGGCGGCCTGGAGCAAAAGTCAAAGAAATCGAGCCAACGCAATCTCTAAACACCTTCAATCAAAGAATTTGAGATTCGGCACGTACAAAACGCCTTGGAAGAAAAGCATCCAGACGGAAATCAATACCCCCAAGGGGATTCGAACCCCTGTCGCCTCCGTGAAAGGGAGGTGTCCTAGGCCTCTAGACGATGGGGGCGAGGCCACAGCGCTCCAAAAGGAGACATCGATGATGCACCTAAATCCATACCCTCAAAAGAGGTTTATGAACCATGGGGCAAGATCTCTTGATTCTTCCTCAACCTTGGCCCAGCGCCATTGAAGACGCTCGACGTGGTGAAGGAGAAATCGTGGAGAGATCGATCGCTGACGTTTTGGAACCTAGGGGCTGGGAGCGCCCTTCGTCAAGGATCGGTCTTCCAAGCCGCCGGCCCCGTGGCGCCAGCGGAGGGAGCGGGAGGGACGCGCGGGGGCGCCTCAAGGCCATGGGGGTTTGGCCGCCTGCATCTCCGCGGGGCCGCTCTGGCCGTTCCAGACCGGCACGGTGAAGTGGAAGCAGGCGCCCTCGCCGGGCTCGGACACCACCCAAATCCGACCGCCGTGCACCTCGGCGATGCGGCGGCACACGGAGAGTCCCACGCCGTAGCCCGAGGTGGTGCCGGAGGTCTGAGGAAGGCGAACGCGATCCTGAAAGATGCGTTCCTGCTCCTCCCGTGGGATGCCCGGACCGCTGTCGCAGACACTCACCTGCACCCACTGACTGGTGCGGTGCAGGAGGGTGAGGCTGACGCGGCCCCCATCCGGGGTGAACTTGAAGGCGTTTTCCAGAAGGTTGAGCAACACCTGGCGCATCCGCCGCTGATCGGCATAGAGGTCGGGCAGATCGGCGGGGATGTCGGTGACGAGTTCCAGCCGCCGGCCCACCCACAGCTTTTCCAGCTCCAGGATCGCATCGGCCACCACCTGCCCGAGAGCGAGCCGCTGGGGGTTGAACAGGGCCTCCCAACGGGTGGTGCCCACCTCCAGCAGATCGCGGGAGAGGGCCTCGATGTCGTCCAGGCGGCGGTGGAGGACGTCCTGGAAGCGATGGTCGTCAATCTGCCCGAGGCCGTGGCTCTGGAGAGCCAGCTTGGCGGCCGTGAGGGGGGTGCGCAGTTCATGGGCCACCATGCGCAGGAGCCGCTCCTGCACCCCCAGGCGCTCGATCAACGTCTCGTTCTCCTGACGCAACACCAGCAGTTGGTCTTCCAGCTGCACCTCCCGCTGGGTGCGGCTGCCATCCATTTCGGCGGGCCGCAGGCTGAGGCCGAGGGTGCTCACCACCTCCATTTGCTGCCAGCGCGGCAGCCAGCTGCGCACCTGGGAGGGGAGGGTGCTGCCAGCGAAGACCTGCTTGGGGAGAGGAGCCAGCTTCACCAGGGCCGGCGTGGCCACGAGGCGATGCAGTTCCAGCAATTCCGGCTGCCTGGCGGGATCAACCACCTCCAGCGTCACGTCGAACCCCGAGTCATCGCCCCGCAGGAAGGCCACCAACGAGCGCAGGTTGGGGCTGGCCAGATGGTGGGGATTGGCCAGCAGCAGCAACTTCAGGCTTTGGGGTCCACCGGAGGATCCCCCGTTCGGACCGGCGCCATTCGGCAGGTCAGCCGGCTGATCCGGCGCTGGGTCCGCCCCCCCGCTCACGCCACCCTCCCGCAAGGTTCTCCTGCCCACCTTATGGAGTTTTCAACGCGTTTCCAGTTTGCTTGCTATGAATGAGAGGTTCCCAGCCGGCGTGCTTCGCGCCATGACCTCCGTGCCTGAGCTTCCGGGGGCAGACCATGCCACGTCGCTGGATCGCCTCCTGGCCGCCGCCAAGGTGTCCCCGGTGGTGCTGCCAGCCCCTCGCTTGGATCCACCGCGCAGCCGCATTCAGCTGGACAACACGTTGAAGCGCTGGTTTTCACGCAATCTCGGCCTGTGGCGATCCCGACGCCTCTACTTCTTCGCCGATGGCGATGTTCTGCGCGTGGATATGATGCTGCGGGTGGAGGGATTCAGCGAACCCATCGAAGGAGAGGCGGCCTATCGCTTCACCTGGTGGCCGGAAAAGGAGTACGACTTCTTTGATCGCAAGCCCCGCTACGTGCGCACCGGCACGATGGAGGCCTATCTCTGCGGTCACCAGCTCCGCCGCAGCCAGGCCTACCTTTGCGGGTCTCCCAGCAAGAGCCAGATCCGCCAGGTGGATGAACACGAGCTGATCTTTGAGTCGCATTATCAGGAATGGGACATCCTGGAGCACATCCGTCTGGTGGACCAGGATCGTTACCGCGCGCGCTCGATCTATTCCTGGCGCAACGGCGAGCTGGAGCTGTCCGAGATTCACCATGAGGAACGGGTGGAGGCGCCGGGTGCGCCCCTTCTTGAGCCGTCCTGAGGGCTCTGGCGGCTGACGGGCGATGGATCACCATGGGGCAGTCCCAGCTTCTCCCCCCATGCTTGCCAAGCGTTCCGCCCTGGCACTGGCCCTGGCCCTGGTGGGCGCTTCCCTAGGGGTTCCTGAGCGAGTCCTGGCTCAGCCTCAGCAACCTCCCGCCGTCAACCAGAACCAGAAAGCCGCCACCCCTGAGGAATTGAACACCTACCTCGGCATGGCGGCCATCAACATGTGCACCCTGTCGCAGACCAAGGTGCCCTTCAACCCCGCCATGCAGAGCAACCTCAACATGCTTGTGACGGTGCTGTCCAGCAAGCATGGCGGTCGGGTTCCCGGGGCCCAGACGGCGCTGACCCGGGAGCAGCTGGCCAATGGTTCGGTGGCCCAGCTTGTGTTGCGGGTGGATAGCCTCTGCGGCAAAACCCTTCCCGCTGACTGGAAAAAGGACTTTGACCCCCTCCTCGCCCAGGTGAAGCAGGCCCTGCAATCCGCAGGACAACCCCCCAAAAAGTGATCCCCGCGGGCCGGTGATCCTGGCGGTCTCTGGAGCTGCGAGATGATCAGGGCCGGGAAGGGTTCGCCTCTCCCTGGTTCTGTGCTCTCGGCTCCCGATGCCCGTCGTGCGACGCGCCGACTACCTTCCGGCTTCCTATCTGGTGCCAAGCACCGATCTGACCGTTCAGCTCTTCCAGGATCACGCCTTGGTGGAGTGCACGTTGGAGCTGGCTCCCCATCCCCTCGCCAGCGCCGAGCCGTCCCCGTTGTCCCTGAAGGGGGTGGACCTGCAACTGCTCAGCCTCCACCTGGATGGCCAGGAGCTGCCGAGCGAGGCCTACGGCTTGGATGCTGAGACCCTCACCGTGTTCCAGCCGCCGCAGCGCCCGTTTCAGCTCAAAAGCCTGGTGCGGATCGAGCCCCACCGGAACACGAGCCTGGAAGGGCTTTACGTGAGCGAGGGGATGGTCACCAGCCAATGCGAAGCCGAGGGATTCCGACGGATCACCTTCCATCCGGATCGTCCCGATGTGCTGAGCCGCTGGCGGGTTCGGATCGAGGCCGATCAGGAGCGGGAGCCGGTGCTGCTGTCCAATGGCAATTGCGTGTCACGGGGGATTCTGTCGGAGGGGAGCGGGTCCTCCGGACGCCATTACGCCCTCTGGGAGGATCCCTTTCCCAAGCCCTCCTACCTCTTTGCCCTGGTGGCCGGGCGGTTGAAGGAGGTGGAGGGTCTGTTCACCACGGCGTCCGGACGGCCTGTGCGCCTGCGCCTGCACGTGGAATCAGGCGATGAGCCCTACACGGCCCATGCGCTGCACAGCCTGAAGCGCGCGATGACATGGGACGAGACCGTCTATGGATTGGAATATGATTTGGATGAATACAATATTGTTGCAGTGCGCCACTTCAACATGGGCGCCATGGAAAATAAGAGCTTGAATTTATTCAATTCCAAGCTGGTCCTGGCCGACGCGGAGACGGCAACAGACGGTGAGTTGGAGCGGGTTGAAAGCGTGATTGCCCATGAATATTTTCACAACTGGACCGGAAATCGCATCACCTGTCGCGACTGGTTTCAACTCTCCCTGAAGGAGGGATTGACCGTATTTCGCGACCAGTGCTTCAGTGCGGATCTCCATGGCCATGCGCAAGTGCGCATCGAAACCGCCTCGTTGCTGCGTAACACCCAATTTCGCGAGGATGCAGGCCCTACAGCCCATCCCGTGCAGCCAGATCAATACGAAGCCATTGACAATTTCTACACCACAACCATTTACGAAAAAGGGGCGGAGGTGATTCGCATCCTGCACACCCTTCTCGGGGAAGAGGTGTTCATGCAGGGCATCGCGCTCTATGTGGAGCGCCACGATGGCACCGCGGCCACCTGTGAGGACTTTGCACAGGCGATGGAGGACGCGGCTCGGCGGAGCTGGGACGCGGCGGGTCAAGCCCCCCTGTTCGACTTCCAGCAGTTCCGGCGCTGGTATCACCAGGCGGGCACCCCCATCCTCTCCATCCGCAGGCGGTGGCGACGATCCAGCGGCACGCTGGAGCTGGAGATCCGTCAGTCGACTCCCCCCACGCCCGGCCAGCCGGAGAAGGCTCCCCTGCTGATCCCCCTGGCCATCGGCCTGCTGGACCAGGCGGGCCAAGCGTTGCCCGTGCGGCTGGCTGGCGATCCCGATGACGCGCTCCCGGTCGATGCCGAGGCGAGGCCCGGGAGCGGCACCCGGCTGCTGGTGATCGACCAGCCGGTGCGGCGGCTGCGGCTGGAGGGCCTGCCCGTTCAGGACCCGCCGCCAGCCCTGTCGGTGCTGCGCCATTTTTCGGCGCCGGTGCGGGTGAAGCTGGGACGCCCGAATCGCGAGCGCGTGCACCTGCTGGCCTGCGATGGCGATCCCTTCGCCCGCTGGGACGCGGGTCAGCAGTTGCTGCGCCGAGCGGTGATCCGCCGGGCCGCCGGCCAGCCGGACGGGGATCTGGAGGAGGCCTTGGCGGATGCCTTCGCGCGTCTGCTGCGCGATCCCTCCCTCTCGGAGGCGAGCCAGTCCCTGTTGTTGACGCTGCCCGGACTGCCGGAGCTGGAAGAGGAGATTCCAGAACCGGATCCTCCGGCGTTGTTCCACGCCTTGCGGGATTTGGAGCGCCGCTTTGGCGAGGCCTTGGCGGAGCCGCTGCGGCAGGCGCTGGAGCGCTGCCTCTCCGGCTGGACCCTCCCCTGGCCCGAGGGCACCGGCGCCCGAAGGCTCACCGCCACGATCTGGAGCTGGCGCGTGGCGGCGGGGGACCCGGGCAGCATCGCCGCGGCGCGGGCGGCGGTGGAGGGGTCATCGATGACCCTGGCGCGGGCGGGCCTGCGGGCCTTGCAGTGCCACCCCCTGCCGGAGCGCCAGGCGGCGATGGAGGCGTTCTACGGGCGCTGGCAGCACAAGCCGGTGATCCTCGACTCCTGGTTCTCCCTGGAGGCTGCGGCACCCTTCGCCGATGGTTTGGAGCGGGTGGCCGCCCTGTTGCGCCATCCCCGCTTTGATCCCAACGCGCCCAACGCCGTGCGCGCCGTTCTGGGCGGACTGGCCAGCAACACGCCGGTGTTTCACGCCAGCGATGGCTCGGGCTATCGCTTCCTGGCGGAGCGGATCGCCGAGCTGGATCAACGCAATCCGATCACCGCCTCCCGGATGGCGAAGGTGTTCAGCCGCTGGCGCGGCTTTGGCGCCGAGCGACGCGACCAGATGCGCGCGGCCCTGGAGACCCTGGCCGCGGGGCCGCTCTCCGCCAACACGGCGGAGGTGGTGGCCCAGTGTCTGGCCGCCGAGAGTTAGCGCGTCCGCGCCTCCTTCGGGGGGGACAGGACCGTCCGCAAGAACGCCTCGAACGCGGGAACAAGGTCTTGCGCGCCGGTCGTGGTGAGGTGGATGCCGTCGTTGAAGAGCATCACCCCCTGGCGATGGGTGGAGCAGGTGGCCTGGCCGGGGGGGCAGAGGAGGGGGAAGGGATCGAAGACGTGAATGTTGGGGTGTCGGGCGAGCAAGCGCCGCTGGAGCTCTCGCTGCGGTCGGGTGTCGCGCAACGCGGCGTCACGGTTGATGTGGAACGGCTGGCAGTCGGCGGGGATGGCGCTTGGGGGGCGGAACCACTCGGGGAAGCAGAGGCTCAACGGGGTCTGAATGGCGGCGCGCTCGGCGAAGACAGGAAGAGGGGCAAAGAGGATCAGCCCCGCCCGTCGGCGTTCCAAGGCCTCGGCCAGGCGCGCGATGGCGGCCTGGAGGTTCGCCTCGGAGCGGGGCCCCGACACATACATGTTCGTGACCAGGAGCAGCTGATCCCCCGGGCGGATTTTGGACAGGACAAAGGCCTCCCGCATTCGGGCATGGGCCGGGCAGGCCCGGTAGCGGGGCAACAGATGGCGGTTGGCGGCCCAGGGTTCAAAGCCGGGAAGGGGACACCCACCCCGGCCGAAAAAGCTGATGTTGAAGCCCTTGGTGGCGTGGAGCCGCTCCAGCAGGGGGAGCATGGAGTGGGCGATGCTGTCGCCCTCCAGGAAGAGGGCGGGTTGTTGCGGGTTGCGGCGCACCAGACAGGCGTCGGAGGACTGGCTGGCCGCCACTGGGGCCGTGGGCTCCAGGAAGCAGCGCTGGGTGTTGATGGAGGTGCCGCGCACCGCGCGGGGGTGACGGCGAACGTTTGCGGATCGGTGGCGGGATCTCCCAGATACAGCGGCGGGCCCCCTTCTCTGGACAACGCGACGACCACCCCGCCGGTGACGAGGGAGGCCAGGGGGTAGAGGAGCAGGGGCTGCTGAAACCAGGAGGCGCCGATCGCGCCAAATCGAAAACGGGTTTCCAGTTTGTAGGACGCCCAGGTCGCCAAGGCGATGGCGATCGTCAGGGGAAGGAGCGTGAGCATCCGAAGGCCGAGCGTCCAGCGGAGCAGCACGATGAACGGCCAGTGCCAGAGGTAGAGGGAATAGGACGCCATGCCGATCGCCAGCAGGGCGGGGTGACTCAAAGCGCGGCCGAGGCGACTGTGACGGCTGAGGCCCGCCATCAGAGCGGCCGTGGCCACCACAAAGACGGGCTTGAAGACAAAGGCTGATTCGTTGCTGACCACGAAGGCCACCAGCACCAGGGTGATCGAGCCCCAGCAGAGCCAAGAGGACAGCGGACCGGGTCGCAGGAGCGAAGCGGAGGGTCGCGTAGCGGGGGGGCGCAAGGCCTGAACCAGGACCAGGAGGGCTCCGGCGGACAACTCCCAGAAGCGCGCTGGCATCAGGTAGAACGCCGCCGCCGTGGCTGACGATGTGGACAGCCGCCAATACAAGGCGAAGGAGAGCAGGCTGAGGATCAGGGTCAACAGAAGCAGGAGCCGCAACGCGCGCGTGCCGGCCCCCCGGAAACCAACACCCGTCAGCAGGACGAGCACAGGCCAGAGCAGATAAAACTGCTCTTCCACACCAAGGGACCAGGTGTGAAGAAAAGGGTTGAATTGGGTGCTGAAATTAAAGTAATCGGTACCGGTGCGCAGGAGATAAAGATTGGAGGCGCCAATGAGCGACGTCAGCCCCGTGCCCATGATGGGGCCATAGGTGGCATCGGATCGCGAGACGAAAGCGGTGAAGGCGATCGCCGTGACCAGCACCATCACCAAAAGGGCGGGGATGAGGCGTCGAAAGCGTCGTGTGTAGAAGCCGGCCAGCATCTCTCGCCAGTGGCGTTCCTGGCGACGCGCCAGGGAGGCCGTGACCACATAACCGGAGATCACGAAGAACAGATCCACGCCCAAAAAGCCTCCCGGCAGCCAGGCGGGATCGAAGTGATGAATCAGCACCGCCAGAACGGCCACGGCCCTCAGGCCATCAATTTCGGGCCTGTAGGCGGGCGAAGCGTGTGAGAGCGCTTTCGCTTCATCGCTGGCATGCATCTGGAGGCGTCCTGTTCAGCCGTGGCGTCAACGCATCGATCCGCCGGTTGGGGCGTTGTTGGATCTGACATGCTGACCCTTCCATCCTGCCCTGGCCATGCCCTTCGGCCTGCCTCGTCTGAGTTCTCCCTCCGCCTCAGCCAACGCGGCGGCTGGATGGCCCAGCAGTTGGCGGCATCCGCTGGGGGGTGGTTGGGAGCATCCCTACACCGTCCGCTACGCCAGCAATCTGGACGATGGCCCCAACCACGGCATGCCCCTCGGCGGACTCGGGGCGGGCTGCCTCGGCCGGGCGCCGGATGGAGCCTTCAATCTGTGGCATCTCGATGGCGGCGAACACTGGTTCGGGGTGGTGCCCGATTGCCAGTTCGCCCTGTTTGAGGCCCGGGACGGGGGTGAACGCCAGGCCAGGGCTTTGGCCGTGGCGCCGACGGCGGATGAGAGCCGCCCGGGAGCGGGCCCTCCGTTGACGGCCTGGGAGTGGTTGCCCGCCGGGAGTGGCACCTATGCGGCCCGCTTCCCCTTGAGCCGAACGGCGATCACCGCCGGCTTCGCGGCGGAGGTGAGCGGTGAGGCGTTCAGCCCGATCCTGCCCGGCGACTATCAGCGCAGCAGCTATCCGGTGGCGGTGTTCGTGTGGACCCTGCGCAACCCCACCAACGCACCGCTGACGCTGTCGTTGCTCACCAGCTGGCGCAACACCTGTGGCTGGTTCACGAACACCGATCCTTCGGCGACGGTGCATTTCCGCGATGACGGCAGTCCCGAGCATTCCTATGTGCCCGCCATCGGCCGGACGGAGGGCCAACGGAATCGGCTGACCAGCCAGCCCGGCCTCAAGGGGGTGCTGCTGGAGGGGGCGGACCGCCCGGCGGGCAGCCTGCCGGCGGAAGGGGAGGGACAGTGGTGCGTGGCCGTGCCGGAAGAGGGCGGCTTCGGGGGTGTGGCGGTGGAGATCTTCCGTTGCGGCCGCTGGAACCCCGCCGGGAGCGGCGAGGAGATCTGGGCGCCGTTTGCCCGGGAGGGGTCGGTGCCGGAGAGCGCCAACGATCGCCGCAGCGGTGGCGACGATCCCGCCAGCGCGGCCCTGGCCGTGCGCTGTCGCCTGGAACCGGGCCAGAGCGTGGAGATTCCCGTGGTGGTGGCCTGGGACCTGCCGGTGACGGCCTTTGCCAGCGGCTGTCAGGCTCTGCGCCGCTACACCGATTTCTTCGGGGCCACGGGCGATCAGGCCGAGGCGATCGCGGCGGAGGCGCTGCGCGATTGGCGGTCCTGGCGCGAGGCGATCGCGGCCTGGCAGGCGCCGGTGGTGGGGCGGAAGGATCTGCCGGAAGCGCTGCGGATGGCCCTCTGCAATGAGCTCTACGACCTGGTGAGCGGCGGCACGTTGTGGACCGCCGCCAGCCCGGAGGATCCAGCGGGGCGCTTCGGCGTGCTGGAGTGCCTGGACTACGCCTGGTATGAAAGCCTGGACGTGCGGCTGTACGGCTCGTTCGCCCTGCTGCAGCTCTGGCCGGAACTCGACAAGGCGGTGTTGCGCGATTTCGCCCGGGCGATTCCCGCCGCGGATCCCGCGCCGCGTCCGATCGGTTGGTATTTCACCCAGGGGAAAGGACGGGTGGAGGCGCCCCGCAAGGTGGCCGGCGCCACCCCCCATGATCTGGGCGCTCCGAACGAGCGACCCTTCGAAGCCACCAACTACACCGCTTACCAGGATTGCAACCTCTGGAAAGATCTGGCCAGCGATTTTGTGCTGCAGGTGTGGCGCACCTTTCTCCTGGCGCCCACAGGGGAGGACATCACCTTCCTGGCGCAATGCTGGCCGGCGGCGGTGCAGGCGCTGCGCTATTTGAAGGGATTTGATGCCAATCAGGACGGTCTGCCCGACAATGGCGGCGCCCCGGATCAGACCTTTGATGATTGGCCGTTGCAGGGGGTGAGCGCCTACTGCGGTGCCCTCTGGATCGCCGCGTTGGAGGCCGCGCTGGCGATGGGGCAACGGCTGCAGTTGGAGCTGGGGCTGGACACAACGGAGGAACAGAGAGAGTTCGGCCAATGGCTGGAGCAATCGCGGGCGAATTTTGATCCGCTGCTTTGGAACGGGGAGTATTACAAGATCGATGCGGAGAGCGGCACACCGGTGGTGATGGCGGATCAACTCTGTGGCGATTTCTATGCGCGCTTGCTGGGATTGCCAGCGGTGGTGTCCGATGAGCGCGCCCGCTCTTCGCTGCAAGCCATCCGTGAGGCCTGCTTCGAGGGTTTTGAGGGAGGGCGCCTGGGGGTGGCGAACGGTTTGCGGCGCGATGGCACCCCGCTGGATCCAAACGGCACCCACCCGCTGGAGGTATGGACGGGCATCAACTTCGGTCTGGCGGCTTACTACCGGCTGATGGGCGACACCAAGACAGCGCTGGCGATCACCGGTGCCGTGGTCGAGCAGGTGTACAGCGGCGGGCTGCAATTCCGCACCCCCGAAGCGATCACCGCTGTCCGCACCTTCCGCGCCTGCCACTATCTGCGCCCCATGGCCATCTGGGCTCTTTGGGCGACGCACACCGGCTGGGAGGCGATTCCGGGGGCGGGGCGGCAGGTGTAAGCGGGAGGCCAGGGGGGCAAGTGGCAGGGGCGGGGGTGGCAGAGGCGGAAGAGGCAGGGGCGGAAGAGGCAGGGGCGGGGAAGGCGGGACGAGAGGGCCCTCAGCGTTGAAACCAGCCCGTGAGGGCCACCGCGAGGGCATCGGCCGCGTCGTCGGGGCGGGGGGGATCGGCCAGATCCAGCTCGCGCATCACCGCCTCCAGCACATCCCCTTTCTCGGCGTGGCCATGGCCCGCCAGGGCCAGCTTGATCTGCATCGGCGGATACTCCACCACCGGGATCCCGAAGCGCGCCAGGGTCATGATCAGCACCCCCCGGGCCTGCACCACGGCGATGGTGGTGCTGGAGCGGTAGAAGAAGAACTTCTCCACCGCCGCCAGCTCCGGCTGCCAGCGGCGCAGGAGCACCCGCAGGTCCGCGGCGATCTCCACCAGGCGTTGCCCCTCCCCCCGGTCGGGATCCGTGCGGATGAGGCCGCAATCCAGCATCCGCTGACGCCCCTGACCCGCTCGCCCGCGGGCGTCGGCCTCCACCTCGATCACTCCGTAGCCGACACGGGCCAGGCCGGGATCAAGGCCAAGGATGCGCATCAGCAGGATCGGGCGGCGGCGCCCTGGCGGGAAGCGGCTCCAGGGTCGCTCACCGTCTTGCCGCTGTCGATGGCGCCCCCGCCAGCACGCCGAGACGCCGGCACGCTGACCGCCGACACGCCGACACGCCGATCGCCGTCTGGCCAACGGTCGCCACAATGCGGGCCAACGCGCGCTTCAGGGAGCAACCCGCGGTGTCCTCCAACGTCGACCCCGCCTGGGGCTCCACCCCAGCCGCCCCACCGCTCCCGGCGGCGACGAAAGCCACCCTCCGCCAGCACTTCCGCCAGCGCCGCCGCGCCGCCGTGGCGAGCGACCCGGCGGGCCTGGCCGCCGCCGCCCTCGCCGCCCTGCCCCCCCACCTGGCACCGCCCCGCCGCCTGGGCCTCTACTGGCCCGTGGGCCACGAACCTGATCTGCGCCCCCTCGCCGAGGGGCTCCCCTCCCCCTGGCGGGACCACCTCGCCCTGCCCGCCATCCGCGACGACCGCCTGCTCTACCTGCCCTGGAGCCCCGGCGATCCCCTGGAGCCCGATGCCGTGGGCATTCCCGCCCCGACGGCGGCCACCCCCCTGTCGCCCGAGGAGCTGGCCCTGCTGCTGGTGCCCGGTCTGGCGGTGGATCACAGGGGCCTGCGGCTGGGTTCGGGCGGCGGCTGGTACGACCGGCTCCGGACCGATCCCCACTGGCGCGCCGTGCCCGCCCTGGTGGTGGTGCCGGTGGCCTGCGTGGTGGCACGCCTGCCTGCGGACCCCTGGGATGTGCCGTTCCCGGGCTGGCTGGCGGAAACAGGGCTCCACTGGATCGACCCCGCCCCTGTCCCCGCCCCTGTCCCTGCGGCTGTCCCGGAGGGCGGCTCGACAGCCAGTGTTGCAACGTCTTAACGCCCTGCCCGGCCCCTCGCCCTTCGGCGTCGGATTTGCCAGGATCCTCTCAAGTGCGACTCCCTGTCTTGGTCTTGTCCCCCTCGCAGCGCCTGGTGTTTGCCACACCGTCCACCCCTTCCGCCGACGGTGGCGCCAAACCCACGGTGGCCGTCCAGGTGCTCGCCGCCGAGATGGAGGCCCGCCAAGACGCCGGTGAAGCCCTTGGGCTGATGGTGAGCACCATCGCCTCCATGGTGCAGGCGGCTCGTGGCACCAACAGCCGCTGGAACGCGGGTTGACGCCCCTGCCATCCTGAAAGGATCTGTTCAAAACGCGAGAACGCCGATGGTCGCGCCACGCGCCCCTCACTTCTGGCCAACGATCAGCGGTGGCCTTGTTCTGGCCCTCCTTGCCGCTCCAGCAGTTCGGGCTCATGGCATCGAGAGCAACCTGGAGAGGCTGGGCGATCGCTTGTCCAACAGCCCCTACCAGCTCGAAAGCCGCTTCTCCACGGGTGTGCCCGCCAAGGAGGCGACGGTGCGAATGGTGAGCCCCGACGGCACCGCCTCGGTTGATTTGGGCAAAACCAACGCCGAAGGACGTCTCACCTTCTCCGTTCCGGCCCAAGCCAAGGCGAACTGGGAGGTGCAGGTGGACGCCGGCCCCGGCCATCGCGACTACATCGAACTGCCGGGAAGCCAGCCTTCCGGTCTTCAAGGAGAAGTCCCGCGGATGTCCCGGCCCCTGGCCCGCAGTCTTGGTCCCCTCAGCGCCCTGGCCCTGCTCGGCACCGTGGCCGGCTTGATGCTTCACCGCCCTCGCCGATGAGCGCCACACCTCCGCCCCGAGGCAGCGGCAGCCCGGCCCTGGACCAGATGGTGGAGCGCCTCAGCGGCAGCAGCGACCCTCGGCGACGGTATGAATACGTGCTCTGGCTTGGCAAAAAGCTGCAACCCCTGCCCGACACCTTTCGTCAGGACACCTACAAGGTGAAGGGGTGCGCGTCGCAGGTCTACGTGGTGGGTGAGCTGCGGGAGGGACAGCTGCACTGGCAGGGGGATTCCGACGCGGCGATCACCAAGGGGCTGCTCGCTTTTCTGATCCAGGGCATGGAGGGTCTCACCCCTGAGCAGGTGGTGGCCCTCGATCCCGCGATCCTCACCGCCACCGGGCTGCAGGCCAGCCTCACCCCCTCCCGAGCCAACGGCTTTCTGAACATCTTTCGCATGATGCAGGCCCAGGCCCGCCAACTTCAGGACGCCGCAGCCGACTGACCCTCAACGCCTCGTCTGCCCCGCGTGCCGCCCCGCGTGCCGCCGTGTGGCCGCCTGCCCTCGCGGACGCCTTTCTAGGATCAGCGGTTTGCGGACGGGGCTGATGGCCATCGGGGTGGGCTTGCTGGGGCTGGGCACGGTGGGAGCCGGCGTGGCGGCCATCCTGGCCAGCCCGGAGGGGCGCCATCCCCTGGTGCGGGAGCTGGCGCTACGACGGGTGGCCGTGCGCGATCCCGCCCGCCCCCGACCTGTCGCCGTGGATCCCGCCCTGATCTGCGCCGATCCGCAAGCGGTGGTGGACGACCCCGCTGTGGAGATCGTGGTGGAGGTGATGGGCGGCCTGGAGCCCGCCCGCTCCCTGATCTTGCGCGCCATTGCCGCCGGCAAACCCGTGGTGACCGCCAACAAAGCGGTGATCGCTCGCCATGGGGAGGAGATCGCCGCCGCTGCCGCTGAGCGGGGGGTGTACGTGCTGATCGAGGCGGCGGTGGGGGGCGGCATTCCGATCATCGAGCCGCTGAAGCAGTCGCTCGGCGGCAATCGCCTCCAGCGGGTGAGCGGCATCATCAATGGCACCACCAACTACATCCTCAGCCGCATGGCGGACGAGGGGGCCGACTACGGCGCCGTGCTGGCGGACGCCCAGCGGCTGGGGTATGCCGAGGCCGACCCCGCCGCCGATGTGGAGGGCCATGACGCGGCCGACAAGATCGCGATCCTCGCCTCCCTGGCCTTCGGCTGCCCGGTGCCCCGCGCCGCCATCGCTACGGAGGGCATCGATCGGCTGGAGGCACGGGATGTCACCTACGCCACCCAGCTGGGGTATGTGGTGAAGCTGCTCGCCGTGGCGGAACGCCTGGATGGGCTGGAGGGCGCGGAGGCCGGCGAGGGCCTGCCCCTCGATGTGCGCGTTCATCCCACCCTGCTGCCGCGCCAGCACCCCCTGGCGGGGGTGCATGGGGTCAACAACGCCATCCTGGTGGAGGGCGATCCCGTGGGGCAGGTGATGTTCTTCGGGCCTGGAGCGGGGGCGGGTCCCACAGCGTCGGCCGTGGTGGCCGACATCCTCAACATCGCCGGCATCCGCCAGGTGGGTGGCGACGGGACCGGCCTCGATCCGCTCCTCTCCGCCGGCAGCTGGCGCCGTTGCTCCCTGGTGGATGGCAGCCTCAGCCGCCACCGCAACTACGTGCGCCTGCGCACCCGCGACGAGGCCGGCGTGATCGGCAAGATCGGCACCGCCTTTGGCGCGGCGGGGGTGTCGATCCAGTCGATCGTGCAATACGAGGCCAACAGCGGCGACGCCGAGATCGTGGTGATCACCCACGACGTGGTGGAGGCGGACTTCCGCCGTGCCCTGGCGGCGATCGACGCCCTGAGCGAAGTGGAGACTGTGGCGGCCTGTTTACGCACGCTTTGAGGGTGGTGGGGGCAACCCCGTCGGCAGGATCGATATCAGCTCAGTGAAGATCCGCGAGAGGAAGGCGTAGAGGCCTGCATTGCTGGCCATGTCGCCGCGGAAGAGCATCAGGGCATCTGGTTCCTCTTTGGTGCGTTTGAGGCATGGAGTGGGCCCAAATGCTGAGGTTGCCGCGGTTATTCAAGCGGATGATTCAGCAGTGCTTCAAGGCTGTGCTTAGCGCGGTGATCGCCATCGGCCAGGGCGCTGCAGATCAATCATCCTGGCCTGCCCATGATCCCCATGGGGCTGGAGTCGCAGGCCCGCAAGGCAGTAGCGCCTGATGCCGAATGAGGTCTCAAAGCTGGGAATCGAAGCCGGAGCGCCAGGGCGCCCTGCAGCAAAAGGGCAGAAGACAATATACACAAGACCTTGCAGGCGACGCATAGTTTTTGGCCTGCAGATCACCGCCGGTAGCGCCCCTCCGAGTGGTGTAACTCAGGAGGTCCTGTGACCCTTTTCGGAGGGTGAACAGGAGCAGTCAGGGGATGACTGCCTGGAAGCTGACTGCGCAGCTCCGTTCATCCACTATGACCCC